>MFGV01000050.1 GCA_001778375.1 Candidatus Firestonebacteria bacterium RIFOXYD2_FULL_39_29 | reverse complement strand
ATCTCTAATCATCCTGTTGATTTCAAAAAGTATGCCAAATTACACGATTCTTTCAAGATTTCTGCCTAAAATTTTAACAAAGAACAGTTATATTATTAATCGGTAAACACAGGTCTTCCCTCCATTAAGATCGGCGGGCAAAAAAGTAGGCTGTGTTATGCAATTTAAATATTACGGTTACATTTTAAAAATTCTAAACTTGTAAACTATTTTGCCAACTCCGTCGTAATCCAGCCGGTAATCTCCGCCTTTGACGGTATTTTTCCTGCCACTTTAATTACTCCGTTTATTACGAGCACCGGAGTTATCATCACATTGTATTTCATTATATCTTCTATCTTTTCCACTTTATTTATTTCCGCTTCAGCACCAAGCTCTTTTACTGTCTCCTGAACCAGCTCGTAAAGCTTTTTACACTTTGGGCAGCCGGTCCCGAGAATTTCTATTTTCATTGTCATCCCCTCCTTAAAAGCAAATTCTAAACAAAACTGATAAACCAACATATCCTAAATAAATTTACGTCTTGTTTTTTACTGTTCGCATCCGGGAGTAGCGGGGTCGCACCCGGCAGGTCCGCAAGTCCCGCCTTTCAAAGAATTAAGAATAATACTTTTATCGGTCTTTCCCTTAAAAACTCCGGCAATAGCTCCGGGGGGAACAATAACAACAATTGAGGCTTCTTCTACCTTTTCATCCAGTTTGCAGGCTGTCAGAAAATTCTTATTTTCTTTTACCGACGGGTCAGCAATAACAATCCCTACGAGATCTTTCACCGTAGAGTCATTTTTAAATTCTTCTGCAGAATCTGTCGATTCTTTATTTGACTTTGTTTTACCATTTTGAATCAGGACTAATGCAATTTTATCCTCCTGAAGAACCTTCATTATATCCAAATCCAAAGTTGTCGCAATTGTTCCTTCCAACTGCGGTCTTGTCACTTTCTCGGGAAAACCGCCGGTAATAACCCCGTTTGGTGCAAAAACCAGCACGGCAGGTAATTTAACTTTATCAAGCCCGTATTTCTTAACCAGCTCGGCATCTTTCGTATTCGTTGCCGGTGTTTTATAAAAAAATGATTTTGCAGGGTTATCTTTCCTGAAAGCTTCTACTTCCTTTTCCATGGACAGGAGAGCCTCGTCATTTTTCTCATAAAAACAGAGAAACAGATATATTTTATTTTTCTTAGCAGTACTGATGGCATCCTCTGCGCTTTTTATTTCCTTAATATCAATATCACTTACCTGCTTCCCTTTTTCCAAACAAGAGAAAGACGAAAACACTCCCAACATAAACAAAATAGAAATAAGTGAAACTTTCAAAATATTCATTATAAATTCCTCCTTGAAAATAATTTAATCATCTGCTCTTCCGTCTTCTGTTCTCCGTATTTACATTGCTCCAAATATCATACCGGCAATAGCGGATAAAATAATAATAAGACCAATGTAAGTAAGGCCTTTTTTTACGCCTATCATCTTAACTATGACTATCATACTCGGCAAACTCAAGGACGGTCCTGCAAGAAGCAAGGTCAAAGCCGGACCTTTTCCCATTCCGGAACCTATTAAACCCTGAAGTATCGGCACCTCGGTAAGTGTGGCAAAATACATCAAAGCTCCGGCAACTGAGGCAAATAAATTAGCTCCTATACCGTTTCCGCCAAGAATTTTGGCAATCCAGGCCGAAGGAATCAGACCTTCATGACCCGGCCGTCCTAGAAGAAATCCCGCTGCAAGCACCCCTCCTAAAAGTAAAGGTAAAATCTGTTTTGTAAAATCCCAGGTGGAGGACACCCATGTTTTCATCTCATCTTTTTCAAACCAATTTACCAGCATAATACCCAGTGAAGTTAGTAATGCAATGGTTATTATCCATTTGTATTTAAACATAAGGCCCCAAAAACCCATAAAATAACTGATCCCTAGATCACCCGATAAAAGTTTTTGCAGGCTAAGATCAGGAGGACAGCATCCCGGACCTGCCTTGCTCCAGTTTGCAAAGATAAGAATTAAAACAAGAATACCGAAGAATATTGAGGTTTGCAGAAGATTTCTTCTCTCCTTTACATCAGCGTTTGCCGCAAACATTTCCGCATGCTTTGCCTGCCTTTCCCTATCCTCTTTTAAAAAAAAGAAATGCATAAGCAGCCCGATAATAATAGAAAGCCCGACAGCGCCGACAGCTCTTGCTATGCCGATTTCGATTCCGAGAACTCTTGCGCTTAATATAACAGCAAGAACATTAATGGCCGGACCTGAGTATAAAAAAGTTGCCGCAGGGCCCAAACCTGCTCCATTTGTATAAATTCCGGCAAAGAGAGGAAGTACAGTACAGGAACAAACTGCAAGAATTGCCCCTGAAACGGAGGCCACTCCATAAGCCGTAACTTTCTTTGCGCCTGCTCCGAGGTATTTGATTACAGATTCCTGCTTTACAAAATTAGTTATAGCTCCTGCGATGAAAAACGCAGGAACCAGGCAGAGTAAAACATGCTGTCTGGCGTAATCCTGAGCCATCATAAATGCCTCAAGAAAAGCACCCGAAAGCCCTAAACTTTCGAAAGGTATAAAATAAAAACAAAGAAAAACCAGCAGGATACCAAGAAATTTAAATGTTTCCTTCAATTTACTTCTCCCTAAAACAGGTTAAAACGTTCCACGTTATCACGTTACTCACGTTTCACATTAACGTAGTATTATCTTTTGCAAAACATCTAATCTTCTAAACATCCAAACCTCTGCGGTCCTCTTTCAGGAACGCATTAATTTTTTGTTTAAGATGGTAAACAGCTTCATGGAACGCGTCGTGTTTTTCTTTTTCCGTACCCTTTATTGCCGGATCCTTAATTGACCAGTGAATACTTTTATATTTTCCCGGAAAAGCAGGACAACTCTCTTTGATATTATCACAGAGTGTTATCACATAATCGAACTGTTTACCGCTAAACTCTTCAACTGATTTAGAATATTGCGTTGTCAGGTCAACACCTTCCAACGCCATGTGCTTTACAGCAAGAAAATTAATACCCTGAGGTTTAAGTCCTGCGCTAAAAACTTCATACTCATAACCTCCAAGACTTCTAAGAAATCCCTCTGCTATCTGGCTGCGCGCAGAATTACCCGTACAGAGAAAGAGTACTTTCTTTTTTATAATATCTTTTTCTTTCATTTAAACCGTTTTACTGCTTATGAAAAGTTTTTTTTGAAACCAGAACGCGACATTAACAAGTCCTATCATAACCGGTACTTCCACCAGAGGTCCGATGACCGCGGCAAAAGCAACACCGGAATTAATGCCAAATACCGCAACCGCTACGGCAATTGCCAACTCAAAATTATTACTTGCAGCCGTAAATGCAATAGTAGTCGTTTTGGAATAATCAGCGCCGATCTTCTTTCCCATCCAAAAACTGACAAGGAACATTATAACAAAATATATCAAAAGCGGCACTGCAATTCTTAAAACATCCGCAGGGATAGTTACAATAAGCTTTCCTTTAAGCGAAAACATGATAACAATAGTAAAAAGCAGGGCAATTAAAGTTATAGGACTTATTTTTGGGATAAACTTTGTTTCATACCATTCTTTTCCTTTTAACTTTATCATCGAAAACCTTGTCAGGACTCCTGAAACAAAAGGGATCCCCAAATATATGAAGACACTCTTTGCTATCTGTCCTATTGTAATCTCCACCACACTCCCCTTAAAGCCAAATACAGGCGGAAGTACCGTGATGAAAAACCAGGCATAGACACTGAAGAAGAGCACCTGAAATACTGAATTGAAAGCCACAAGTCCTGCCGCATACTCACTGTCGCCTTTTGCCAGTTCATTCCAGACAATCACCATTGCAATGCATCTTGCCAGACCAATCAAGATAAGACCTGCCATGTATTCAGGATAACCCGAAAGGAAAGTTATGGCGAGGAAAAACATAAAAACCGGACCAATTACCCAGTTTTGAATCAGGGAAAGCCCGAGAATTTTCCAGTTCTTAAATACATCACCCATCTCCTCATATTTTACTTTTGCAAGAGGAGGATACATCATAAGAATGAGACCTATCGCTATAGGAATATTGGTTGTCCCAAAGTTAAAAGAATTTATAAACGGCTCGATACCGGAGAAAAAGTAACAGCCAAATACACCTATTGCCATCGCCAGAAATATCCAAAGCGTCAAATACCTGTCAAGAAACGCCAGTTTTCTAGAAATGCCTTTCATTCTGTCTCCTTAAACAAGGGGGCCGCTCATCTTTTGGGACTGTACCCGCCGTATTTTTTCTTTATCGCATTATTCATTTCTTTTTTTCCTTAAATTGCTCCGCTATCACATTTTCACAGCAAGTAAGAAAGTTACAGACACTTTTGATCTTCAAACTATAACAGACAAACAGGCCTTTCTTTCTTGAAGACAAAATACCTGCTTTTGTAAGTATAGCCAGATGTTTAGAAACTCCGGTCCGTTCCCCTCCTGCCACAGGGACAATCTTGCATACACACTGTTCGCCTCCGGCAAGAAATTCCACTATTTTTATGCGAATCGGATGCGCCAGCGCTTTTAGAATATCCGCATGCAGATGATATATTTTCTCTTTTGCCACCACTTCCCCTCCGGAACTCTTTATCTATGTGCTATTTGCTTCACATAGTAACATTTAAATATAATATTGTCAACAGATATCCGAAAACCCGGAATTCCCTTAAAGCCTTAACATTAACATGTCAAAATCTGTACGTTTTCCACATTGGATTTCGTGTTTAAGATTGACTATTCAATCTTAAAATGCTACAATTCAATTGTCAACCCATTAGGAAAGGAGTGGTTTACAATGAAATACTTGACAGTTATTGCATGTCTGATATTTTCTACGGTATATTCTGAAGGCAAAGAGCCTTTTGAATTGAAGGAAATTTTAATAACCGGAACAAGACTTAATGTCAATAATCCCTTTTTAATATCAGCAGATACCTCTGAATCATTTAATTTATGCGCCGAAGACGCCTTGTCCGGTATTTCCGAGATTGATATTCAACAAAGAGGAACCTTTGGTATTCAAACCGACTACAGCATAAGAGGTTCATCTTTTCAGCAAACTGCGGTACTCCTGGACGGAATAAAAATTAACGATTCCCAGACTGCCCATTTTAACTGTGATATTCCCGTACCTTTTGTGCTTTTGCAGAGCATTGACATACTTCCAGGTCAAGGTTCTGCAATATATGGTTCTTCAGCTATGTGCGGGACCCTGGATGTTAAGACCAAACTTGCGGAAACCAATTATTTTTTCCTTAAAATTTATACCTCAAGTTACAACACCTTTTATACAGGAGGCACTCTATCTTTAACTCTTCCAAAAAGCTATATCCTGCTGTCTGCCGACGGGAGTTCCTCAGACGGCTACAGCTATGATATGGATTTTAGACGATACGCGGCGGCTATTAAAGCAGGCTATGAGCAAACCGAATTTTCTTCTGATTTTTACGCGGGTTATACCGAGAAGGATTTCGGCGCTTATGATTTCTACACACCGGGGAAGAACAAACCTTCAAGGGAAAAAACAGGCTCCTTCCTGGTTTCTTCATCAAATATATTATTTTTGCAAAAAGACACAGTTAATATCTCGCTCTCTTATAAAAGGCATCTTGATGATTTTATTCTGACTCTTTTAAATCCGTCCGCTTATCGAAATCTTCATGTATTAAACGATACCAAACTCAATCTGTCATTTTCCCCTTTCTTTGAGAACGGTATTAAAACAGTTTTCGGTTTTTCCTACGGTCTGGCCTCACTTGACAGCTCAAACCTCGGAAAAAGACAGGAAGAATATCCCGGAATATCAGTTGAAACTTATTTCCCCCTAACCGAAAAATATTCTCTTTCAGCGGCCCTCTTACTTGAGTCAAGAAAACAGCTGTGTGAAACCGCAGAAAGTCTTGGTTTTTCCTTTCAGCCGGATAATGCAACGGATATTAAATTATCAGCAGGAAGATCTTTTCGTTTTCCGTCCTTTACGGAGCTGTATTATACCGATCCCTACAATATAGGAAACGACAATCTGGCGGCGGAGAAAGCATATTCTGCCGAACTCGGTATTGCTTCAAAACTCTGCACGGAAATTAAAGGAAGTTTGTCATTTTTTTACAGATACCAAAAAGACCTGATTGACTGGGTCCAAGACAGCGGTTTATGGAAAGTACAAAACATAGGAACTTCCGATTTTTATGGAGCTTCAGCGGCTTTTGACTTTAAAATAAGCAAAAATGACGGTGCAAACATCTCATATTCATTTACACGGGCAATAACAGGAACAATTTACATATCAAAATATGCTCTAAATTTCCCCGAACACAAATTAAATATTAATCTCAACATAATGCTCCCCTTTGAAATTACTCTAAACATCCCGGCCCTTTTTATAATCAGAAACACAACCGGGGCCTATGAAACCCTCTCTCTAAACGCTTCAAGAAAAATAGATAACGCAAAGCTAACCGTTGGAATAAACAATGTATTTGACAGACAATATCAGGATATAGCAGGAGTTACACAACCCGGAAGAACCATATTCCTTGGCGCTGAAGTGTATTTCAAGTAGAATGGACGCGCAGAGGCGCAGAGGCACGGAGGGCTTAGCAAGGTCTCAACAGATGGATGCGCTGAGCATCCAACATTTCCTCATGTTTTTGCTGCGCCTCTGCGCCTCCAAGCATCCAAACCTCCAGCACTTCTCATGCTTTTGCTGCGTTTCTGAACCTCCAAGCATCCAAACTTCCAGCACTTCTCATACTTTTGCTGCGCCTCCGCGCCTCCAAGCATCCTAGCATCCATCACTTCTCATGCTTTTGTTGCGCCTCCGCGCCTCTAAGCATCCAAGCCTCCTCATTTATGCCTTGCACATTCCGCTTTTCTGGTATAAACTTAACTTGATATATAATATAGGGGGCTAAGTGTCAATATACGGAGAACCGCTTTACTACGAAATAGCTTTTAGTTTCATTAATCCTTCCAGACAGATAAACCTGTTTGAAAAATTTATAAAAAAATATTCAAAAGTGAAACCGGTATCTTTTTTAGATATAGGATGCGGGCCCTCTCCGCAGTTATTAGAACTGGCAAAACGCGGGTACAAGTGTACGGGGCTTGATCTTTGCCCTAATATGTTAAAGTATCTCACTTTAAAAGCAAAGGAAACCGGCTTAAAGATAGAAACAAAAAAGGCGGACTTCACCAATTTTACGGTAAAAGAACCGTTCGATTTTACAATGATGATGATGGGAACTATAGGATACATTGACAGCACTGTAAAACTTATTTCTCATCTTAAGTCAGTTGCAAAAGCTTTGAAACCCGGAGGACTTTACCTTATAGAGAATTTTAGAACCGTCAGAAGCAAAGAGCACTTTTTCTCCCCTCAGACCTGGATGATAAAACGGAAGAATATACTTATAAGAGTGTTTTACAAAATCGACATTAAAGATAGTGTTAACGGATTAGAAACGGAGACTATTCTCCTTGAAGTTGAGGACCACGGAAAAAAACACCTTTTCAAACAAAAAGCGGATATAAAAATATTCTCACCGATAGAATTTTTCGAAGCCATTAAAATAACAGAAAGTTTTGAATTCCTCGGCTGGTTCAACAGAGAAACCTTAAGAAGTACCGAACGTCCAAAGATAGGGAACTATACACTCCTAAGAAGAAAATACGAATGACGAATGACTATTTAATGAAGGCGGGAGATAATACCCGCCAATACAGATAAAAATAAATAATACTCCATCGAAAAACAAACTTTATGAACGCGTTTTTACGTTAGCAACATGAGTAACGTGGAACGTGAGCAAAGTTTTTATATTCTTCCCACAAACTCCCAGTTACCCGCTCCGACCTTCCTTGGCTTTTGACCAGGCAGAATAACCGTTGCGGTTGTGTTTGCCGGAATAATGACGAAAGCGTAGAACTTTCCTTTCTTTATTTTCCAGGAGCTGCTCACTTTTCCGTAACGCGTCATTAATTCACATTTAACCCAATTAATTCTTTTTTCCATACCCGAAGAGTTTGATTGAGGCTGCGGACGGATTATTATATGTTTATACCCGGGATTTTCAGGGTCAAGCTCAATTCCGGCTACGGTATTGTACATCCACTCTCCGATAGCCCCGTAAGCATAGTGATTAAAGGAGTTCATGCCGACATCCCCGAAGCCGTTATCCCTGGTATAACTGTTCCACCTTTCCCACATTGTGGTTGCGCCTTGCAGGATAGAATACAACCATGAAGGATAAGTTTTTTGAAGCAAAAGCTTATAGGCAATATCCGTCTTTCCAAACTTGGTGAGCACCGGATTCAAAAGCGGGGTACCCACAAAGCCGGTAGCAAGATGACAGTTACGTTTTTCTATCTCCTTAATTAGTCGGGACAGAGCATAAGGTTGTTTGGTTTTTGGCAGTAAATCAAATCCCAGAGCCAGGAGATAAGAAGTCTGGGTCTCACTCATGACTCTTCCGCGTGATGAAACAAATTCACGGTTAAACGCCGATTTAATCTTCCTGACGAGCGCCGAATATTTTTTAGCATCTGAATTTTTTCCCAGGATTTTTGCGATACCGGCAAAAATAGCCGTAGAGTAAGCATAGTAGGCTGTGGCAATTATTTCATGCGGGGTCAGGGCTTTGGTAGTGCGCCCTTCATAAAAATCCAAGCCCAACCAGTCGCCAAAACACGCCTCCGGAGTAATAATATGGTTAACGCTTTTTTTCTTCATCCAATCTATCCAGCGTTTCATGGAGTCATATTGCCTTTCCAAAATACGCGTATCGCCATAGCATTTGTATATAGTCCACGGGCAAATAACACCTGCATCCGCCCAGGCCGCTGAACCGTGTCCTCCTATTACATCGGGAGCTACATGCGAAAAAGCGCCTTCCGGATTTTGAGCATCAGACAGGTCAACACACCATTTGGTAAAGAAGGAGGCTACATCCCTGTTAAAGCATGCAGTTCGGATAAAAACCTGAGCATCCCCCGTCCAGCCCATGCGCTCGTCGCGCTGGGGACAATCTGTAGGCACATCCAGAAAATTACCTTTTTGCCCCCAGATAATGTTTTTCTGAAGACGATTGATCATTTTGTCTGAACATTCAAACTTCCCGGTGCCCGGAAGCTCGGAGTGGAGAACTATACCTGTCACATCCTTTTTAGCCGGTTTTTTTGATAATCCTGTCAGTTCCACATACCTGAAACCATGAAAGGTAAAGTGAGGTTCAAAAAGCTCTTTCCCTCCCCCTTTGCAAATATACCTGTCCGTACATTCTGCTGCGCGAAGATTTGCGGTGTAAAGCGTCCCGTCATCATTAAGCATTTCACCATAACGTATTTTTACCGCCGTACCCGCTTTTGCGTTAAATCTTATTTTTGCCCATCCGACCATATTCTGACCCAGATCAAATATATGAGTGCCTTTTACAGGCTCTGTCTGGACCAGAGAGGGCAGCGACTCCTGTTTTCTTACCGGAGCATTGCATTTTGCCTCCAGAGAAGCTTTGGGAGCGGAAAAAACAGTAACTTTTTTCCACACAGATTCTTTTCCCCGGGTAGAATCCCAGTTTTTAATCTCTCTTCGGGCATCATATGTCTCACCGTTATAAATATCTGATTTCAAAATAGGACCCAAAGCCGTTTTCCAGTCAGGATCCGAACAGATTATCTCGCGTTTACCGTCAAAATATTCCACCTCAAGCTGCATCAGTAATGATAACTGATATCCGTAAGAATGGTGGTTGTTACCCCAGCCAAGAAACCCCGCGTACCAACCGTCACCCAGGATAGCACCTAAAACATTATTCCCTTCTGAAAGTTGAGTTGTAACGTCATAGACAATATATTGAATACGTTTTTTGTAGTCAGTCCATCCGGGGGTAAAATAATCTTTCCCGACACGCTCCCCGTTCAAGTGTAACTCAAAAAGTCCCCGGGAGGTAACGTAAATGCGGGCTTTCTTTATACCCGGCTTAAGAACAAAAGTCCTGCGTAAAAACGGGCAAGGCTGACTATTGTCTGTTTTTTTTATGGATTTTCCTATCCACTTAGCCTTCCAATCAGACAGCTTTAACAATCCCATTTCAAACCAGGCGACTTCGCTCCACTCTGAAACTTCACCCTTATGATCCCATACACGCACACGCCAAAATATCCGTCTACGCGAGTTCAATTCTTTTCCGGCATAAACAATATCCAGACATTTGTCTGTTCTAATCTTACCGCTGTCCCACAAGTCAGGTTTGTATTCGAGTCCTTCCGGAGATGATGCCGCCACTATCTGATACGCCGTTTGGCAGGCGCCTTTCCGCTCATCCGCTATCTGCCAGGAAAGTCTGGGTTTCGTCTCTTCAACCCCCAGAGGATTCTTTAAATACTCACAGCGCAATTTGCAGGTAATTTGTTCAGATTTGGACATGGTTATTCTCCTTATGTACGGTTATTCATTGATTTGTTTACTTTTAATATTATATATAAAGAGGCAGGTTTATTCTACCACTCCATTAAGATAAACCTGCACTATCTTTAGATTATCAGCTTTGAAACGAACCCAATGATCACTCCCCCGACAATTCCTGTCCCGATTATTGGAAGATAAGTCCTGGTTATTATAGCCGTAGGTACACTGAAACCAACACCCAAAAGCCCTCCTGTAAGTGCAGGATGTATACCCAGGTTAATATTTGGAATAATAAACCCGGTCATAAACCTCTCCAAAAAAGCGGAAGACATTGCCTCATACTTCTTCCTTGGATTATCAAATTTCAAAGGTATCATTATCAATACATCTAAACTCCCAAACACCAATCCGCATATAACCCCTAATGTTATCCTGTTCATTTATTAACTCCTTGCCACACCGTAAATTTTAGTAACATTTTATATGGAACGTCCTGATTATATTTATACTTACATATTCAAATACTTCAGCAAATTATACACAACCAGCACCGGCCAGATAATTGCCTTTAGGATTCCAAGAATCACGGTCCAAAACGAATCCGCCCGCTGCATAAAATAAATCAATGCTCCTATAAAAGCGAGTCCATAGATCCCGCCGGAAGCTCCGTTGTGGTGATGCCATTTATCCTGTTCTTTTTTCTTAGCCATAGTTCCCTCCCCGGGTTTTCATGTAACTATAGGTAACGGTTTTCATTACCTGTAGTTCACATATTAAAAAGTAATCTCTTCATCCACGACTGAATAATTCAAACTAATTCCGTAATCTCTCGTACAAGTTTTTCCGCATCTTCTTTTGTAACTTTTTCGGCATAATATAACTCCTTCATTTCCTTGTCGTAACCGGAGATAATTATTTGCAGATTCCTAAGCATATATTCCTTCGTTATAGGAATATACGATTCTTTGCTTTTGGCAAGTTTTACACAATAAGGAATATCAATTTTTTTATACCTTCTAAGCATTGATAGGTCATAACAATCTCTCGGTTTTACTCTTTCATTGATAGTCCTTATTTTTTCTGCAAATATCTCCTGTTCATCCATAACAAAGCAGTCAACATCCAGATCATATTTATTTCTATATTTAAGCTTTTTGGACTCAAGAAGAACTTTTTGCTTCGTATTCACATTAATAACTATAGAGTCCGGCTGTGAAAGAACGGCGGAGTATTTCACGATGATATCAAAACCATGCTTTTTCTCTGCAACATCCTTGATTTCTATCCAGCTGTTTTCTGAAAACAAGTTTTGAAATTCTTCAACTGCCACCGCTGACTTTGCGGTAAAGTCCATGTCGCTGGAAAATCTTACTTGCTCAAGATAACAATGATACAAAGCCGTCCCGCCTTTAAATACAAGTTTATCGGCAAGTTTCGATCCGTAAATAATTTTAAGCAGTACAGAAAGGACATAGTCCTTCTCTGCATCCTGAAGATTATATCTCAAACCTCTTTTATTTAGAACCTCAAGCTTTGCCCTGTCCATTAATTCCATCTTCATAATACAATCTCCATTTAGCATTAAATATATTTGAAACGGCGCTCATCCTGCTTACACCTTTTTTACTCACTGTTTTATTCAGTTCTACGGTATCAAATCCTTCGAGCTCCAAAAGAAAACCGAGGAGCCTTCTCGTTGTTTCCGGAAATATTTTTGAATATTCAGTAATCTTTTTTATATCTAACCGCTTTTGGACTTTACTAAGCACCTCCAAAATGGTCTCAATTGATTGCAAATTATGTTTAAGATATAGAAAGTCCAAAATAGATTTTTCAAGTTCGGCAATACGAGCTTTATGCCCGTCAATCATTACAACTTGATACCCGAAGAATAAGTCTTGTGCTATTTTGATAAAACTGTAATATTTGTCCTGAAATTCAAACTCTCTACTTTTCACTTTTACGGCAGAAGTAACCGTTCTATGCATCTGTTCAATATATCCATAATAGCTCAAAGCTGATTCCGCAGTTACATAAGAATCCTCAATAAGTGCGCCTGAGATCACATAAGGACTTAAACCGGTAAATCCTCTTGATGAAATATCGCTGACATAATATACCCCCTTTTTAAAAGATATCAGCCACCCCTTTGCTTTTAATAAATAGATTTTTTTTCTAATTGTGCTGTCTTTATATTTGCTCTTTAAAGCATTCTTTATATCCTTAGCAGATACAATTCTACCTTTATAAGCAATTATATCTTCAATGTCTCTTATGCTGTTATCACTCAATGATGTATATTTAAGCGTCATATAAACACCCCCATATGGTAGTTATCTGGCATAATTATATACTATTTGCAGCTATTTTTCAATACCCTCTGTTAGTGGTGCTTCCCCATTATTTCGAGTAAAACCACCAAAATAAATACAAACTAAGGCATAACAAATTTTTCACATGTGGAGTTTTCCTGTTTTCTGTGACTTGTGAGCAACGTACAGAAATTTATAGAAATGTTCGGAAAAAGGCTGAATTGTTTGAGCAAAGCGAGTTATTCAGCCGCCGAACATGGAGATAAATTTCCTCCAGTTGCGAATCGGAACAGGAAATGGGAAAACTCCACCACTGCTAGGCCTATATTATATTTTATTACACCTAATTTTTGAAAATATTTTTTCAACAGGCTGTTCCGAAATCAGCATACCAATCACTATCAGCAAACCGCCTAAAGCGCCGGTTAGTATGAACTTTTCTCCGCCTAAAGTCCAGGCAAAACCGGCGGCAAAAACAGGTTCTAAGGTGAAAATTAAGGATGTCTTTATTGAGGACGTATATTTTTGAGCCTTAAGCTGTATCAGATAGGCAATTACGCCCGGGAATAGGGCAAGAAAAACTATTCCCAAAGCGGCTTTGGTAGAAGTTACTGCCAGAGGCAGATTAAAAACAAAAGAAACTGCGAGCGATAAAACGCCGGCAACAAGAAACTGCTGGAAGCATAGAACATACGCGTCCGCTTTTTGTTTTCTGAATCTGTCAACAAACAACACATGGAGAGCGCAAACCATAGCAGTACCCAGCGTAAGTAAATCTCCTGTGTTTATTTCCTTTAAACCGCCGGTTAAAAACCAAAGACCCGCAACATCAATAAGAACGGCAATTACAGTTGCAGCAGCAATATTTTTTTTAAAAAATAGCACGGAAAATATTGCAACAAATACTATAAACATACTTGTAATAAATCCGGAATTTGAAGCTGAAGTGATTCCGAGGCCTATAGACTGGGATAAAGACATAGACCATAGAAAAAATCCTACAATAATACCTGCTTTTAGATTGGAGAATAATTTTTTCTTCCGGAATTTTACTACAACCGCCATTACTAAAGCCGCCAGCAAAAATCTGCAGGTCACCAGACTGTTCGGACTCACCCCCGCCAGGCTGTCTTTAATTACAAAAAAAGATGAACCCCAGAGAATAGTCGCGAAAACCAACCCCATTTCCGCAATAAAGCTTTTGGAATATTTCTTTTCCAATATCTCACCTTTTACTAGCAGGTTGCTGAAAAACTCTTTTTAAGATTTTTTCAGCTGCAATTTTGATCATTTTACCCGCCATTTGAGAGCAAATGGCGAGGTATCAGGCTGCTTAAAGTCCATTATTTTAGTTTTCAGCAGCCTGCTAGTTATCATTATTTAAAACGGAAGCTTTTCGCCCGGATTATCCTTATTTACCGCAGGAGTACCTGATTCAGCCTCCTCAACAAATTTTTGTATCTCAGAAAGGTTTGCCAATATTAACTTTGCTTTATTCAACCCGAATGTGAACGGAAACTTGTCATTTTCCATCTTCATTAATGATATTACCGGTTTTCCCTGATACTCACCTCTTTTAATCATGATTTCTCCTTGTTTCATAATTTACATACGTTATTTCAGATGATTATATCAAATACTTTCCGCAAAATCCAGAAAACTCCGTTCTTTTTACCCGTTTTGACATTACCCTTTTAAATATTTTTCGAATTTGCTTTTTCATTATCCGACAGAGATATTTACTGTATGCTCTTTACCGTCATCAATCATATCAACAATATTATTTTTACTGAGAATTTCATCGACCACACAACTTTTTATTTTTCTTTCCTGTCCTGAAATCTTCACTTCAAATTTATACGTCGAGGTTTTATACCTATACACTATTTTAAGAGACTTCCAACCGGTTTTTAAACATAACGGATCAAGATGTATTTTAGTTCCGCGTATTTTAATGCCTATTAAGAATTCCATAATGAGCCGGTACATCCATCCTGAAGAACCGGTATACCAGGTCCAGCCACCCATCCCTATATGCTTTGGATTCGAGTAAACATCAGCAGCAACTACATACGGCTCCACTTTGTATTTCAATGAATCTGTTTTATTTTTTGCGTGATTTATAGGATTTATCATATTCAGTAATTCCCAGGCTTTATCCTTTTCACCCATTATTGAATAGGCTATTACTACCCAGATAGCGGCATGCGTGTACTGTCCGCCATTTTCTCTTATACCCGGCACATATCCTTTTACATATCCCGGCTCATCCTCCGAAACATCGAAGGGCGGAGTAAATATTTTTATTATTTTGTTTTTCCGGTCTACCAGCATGGAATCAACCGATTCCATGGCGCTTTTTGCCCTCGCAGAGCCCGCAACTTTGGATATAACGGACCAGCTCTGAGCAATAGAATCTATTACACATTCTGTACCTGTTTTTGACCCGAGAAGTTTACCACTGTCATAAAAGGCCCTTATATACCATTTCCCGTCCCAACTGTTTTTCTCAATATTCTGCCTTAATATTTCTGCTTCTTTTTTCATTGATTCGGAGGACTCTGAGTCATTCTTTAAATCCGCCATTTTTATCCCCGAATCCAGCGCTAGGTAAAGGAAGAAAGACAGCCATACACTCTCACCCTTGCCCTCCTTCCCCACCAAATTCATACCGTCATTCCAGTCCCCGCTCCACATAAGAGGCAGTCCGTGTTCGCCGTATACACCGGCCTTTTTCAGGGCTCTTAAGCAATGCTCATAAACACTCCCCGACTCGTCTGAGCGGGTTGGTTTATCATAATATGACTCTTCATCAGGATTTATCATCCTGCCTTCCAGATAATTTACTTTTTCGTCAAGTATACCCGTATCTCCGGTTGTTTCAATATAGCGCCAAAGAACAACAACAAGCCAGAGCATATCATCGGAGCATCTTGTCCGGACACCCCGGCCAAAAGGCTCATGCCACCAATGTAAGACATCTCCCTGCCTGAACTGGTGAGCCGCGCAACGTAAAATATGCTGCCGCACAAGTTCCGGTTCGGAGTATATTATTGCAAGACAATCCTGCAGTTGATCCCTGAAACCAAATGCCCCGCCGGACTGATAATATCCCGCTCTGCCAAAATACCTGCCGGACAAGGTCTGATACATGAGCCAGCCGTTCGCAAGGATATTTAATTCATTATCCGGAGTCTCAATACTTATAACACTGCATTTTTTATTCCAGTATTCTCCGGAATTTATAAGTTCTTCATTTGCTTTTATTGTTCCGGAATGTTTTTTTATCATTTCTCCGGCAGCATGGACACCTTTATCCCCTCCGACGGTAAATACAATTTCTTTTTCCTGTCCTTCCGTCAGGCTGAATTGAACCTGCAAAGAAAGACACGGATCAAATCCTGCGCCCACTCTTCCCGACAACCTTGAGTTTTTCATCGCCTGCGGATTTGAAATGGAGTTATTCCTCCCTATGAACTCCGCTTTATCTCCCGTAAAACTTCTTTTTCCCTCATTCACATTCATAAAGACTATATACCCCGGAAATTCCGTATTGTACGGATTCCGTGCCATTAGAGCACCGGTATTCCGGTCAGTTTCTGTGATTATATGCATATCATTTTTTCTTTCCAGGCATCCCAGTACAAGGTCATAATACAACGTTACCGAAAGATTTCTCTTTAATTCCCCCGTATTCTTTACCTTTATTACCGTATATTTCACCGGATCTTCAGGGGAAACAAATACGGTCATTTCTGTCTGTATGGAATCTTCAAGATATTCAAAAACAGTATAACCGAGCCCGTGCCTGCAAACATATGTATTTTTTCCTCTGACCGGAAACGGCGCCGGCGACCAGAATCTGCCTGTCTCCTCATCCCTTAAATATACCGCTTCCCCGCTCTTATCTTCAACCGGATCATTCAGCCACGGAGTAATTCTGAATTCATGAGAGTTTTGAAGCCAGGTATAAGCTCCGCCTGATTCCGAGATAACAGTACCGATATTTTTATTGGCTATAACATTCGACCAGGGAGCCGGAGTGCTTTCTCCCGGATTAAGTATTATTACATATTCCCTGCCTTCCCTGCCAAAACCCCCGAATCCGTTAAAGTACAATAACTTACTTTTGTCAGGTTTAAGAGACCTCCTGCTGCCTTCAGCGCGCATTTTCACGGTTTTTAAAAGCGGCACGGGTACAGGATGTGCTTTCACTCTCTTTATCTGTTCAGAAAGAAGCCCTCCCGAATCCGATATAACTATCTTTGAAACAGACTGCATCAACACTTTATCCTCTTCCGACATCTGATCCGTACGCCTTACAAATATACCTCCCGGTCTGTCCACCAAATGAGCTTCCATCCCGGTCGTAATTATTCCCATTATTTGATCCTGAAGCTGCTGGCGGTAGCTTGAGTGATCCTGATTCCAGATAACCATATCAACGCTTAGACCTTTCATTCTCCAGTAAGCATGTGCTTTTAAAAGCTGAACTATTATATCCGTATTGGACATATCACTCATCTTCAGAAGCACAATAGGAAGATCTCCGGAGATACCGTAACCCCACAGATCCGATTGACCCCGTGTGTTTTTCAGCATGATCTCGGAGTTTGCCCGCCAAATCCGGTTAGAAAATATTATCGCCCCGGCAAGACGTCCGTACATCTGGGCATCTATCTCCGTTGCATTAAGCTGCTGAAGTAAAACCTGAGCATGAGTCCAGGCAAGCGCGAAGACCCTGTCCGCCAGGTTCCTGTCCTTATATTTATCAATGAGTATTAACGCCGCATCCCTTGTTTCGGTTACACCCGTAACAATATCAAGCATGACTGTTTGATCCGGCTCGATCCATAACACGCACCTTACCGAGATCACAGGATCCAGCACGGAACCTTCCGTATTTGAAAGTCCCTCCTTTCCTTCCAGAGCTGCGGGATTGTTTGCCGACCTGTTACGGCCTATAAATCTCCCCCTGTCGGTTTCAAAAGAGAACCCTTCCGGTTTTTTCCCGTGCACGGTCATCAGATGAAAAAGAAACGGAGGTTTTTCACTTTTTGAACTCGAACGTCTTGTACATATTATAGAATTTTTTTCTTTCAATATTTCAGTCTGCACAAACAAGTTGCCAAAACACGGATGGAGTTCATCCGCTGTCTGATCCCGCAGGGAAACCTCGCTGTAAGTGGTTATCTCTATCCGGCGTCTGGTCCAGCCGCGATTTGTAATCCTTATTCTTTTCAGTTCAATATCATCTTCCGGCGAAACTACAATTTCCACGCCGGTCGAAATAGAATTATCCGTTCTTTTAAATTCAGCCTTCGACTGAAGGAAAAACACCTCATACTTGTCGGGCTTTTTTAACGAAGGCTGATATCCCATGGACCAGAATTCGTTCTTTTCAACATCTCTTATGTATACAAACTGGCCCCAGTTATCCAGAGTTGAATCGACCCTCCATCTTGTTACCGCAATATCCTTCCATTTTATATAACCGCCACCGGAATTTGTAAGCATCACATTGATCCGGCCGTTGGATAGAAGATGTACTTCCGGCGCCGGTAAATTAGGATCGGTAAACGTCCTGATAAGCGGAGAATCCGTTCCGCTTCTTTGCAGGTTGCCTCCGGCAGAATATTGAGGATAAAAAGGAACTATTCTTGGAATTCTTTCTTCCAATAATATAGAAGCAGCACGCATCTCAATATTACTCATAAAACGCCGCTGCATACTGTTATCATGCAGGGTATTCAGCAAGGCAATAAAAGACATCCCCTGGTGGTGTGACATATAGGAAGTTATTATTTCTCTATTTTCTTCACCTGTAATCCTTGCTTCGGTAAAATCAACGGCTTCATACATCCCGTATTTACCTTCAATTCCGGTCTTTGACATTTCCTGAAGGTTAGAACAAGCCTTGTCAGGAACGACCATAAGCGCCAGCATTGAAGCATACGGTGAAATAACAAGTTCATCACTCAGCCTCGGCCTGAAACCCAGTCCGGGAACGCCAAACGACGAATACTGGTAATTAAACTGTGAATCAACGGCATTATATCCCGATTCGGAGATCCCCCAGATAACACCTTTTTGCGCGCAATATTTTATCTGACGGTCAACGGCCGTTTTATACGACTTATCAAGCAGCGTATTCTTATGAGAAGGCATTACAAGGAGAGGCATCAGGTATTCAAACATAGAACCGCCCCATGATAAGAGAGCCGGTTCTCCCGAAAATGTTGTAAGCAATCTCCCCAAAGCAAACCAGTGCTCCTGAGGGACAAGGCTCTTTGCAACCGCAATATAACTGAACATTCTGGACTCTGACGCCAGGAGATCATAGTATCCGTTATCATATCTTTTTGCATCCTCATTATATCCGATATAAAACAATCTCCTTACCTTGTCATAAAGGAATGTATAATCCGCCTCTCCCAGAGCCGCGCATTCAACGCAAAGTTTGTCCGCTCTCTCAAGGATTCCCGCGGCATTTTCCACACCTTGTTTCAGCATTCTTTGAAGATTAAATATTTTTTCCAGCAGTATACGAGCTGAAGGAGCTCCATTATCTTTTATTGTTTTTCCAAGAACTTCAAATAAAACTTCGGTTTCTACTCCTAACTTTGAAATATCACCGACGGACGGAATAACGGTCTCGAATCTTAACAGTATTTTTTTTATAGAGTCGAACTCCTTGATCTTATCAAGCTCATTTTCATTTAATACCAGCATTTCATATTCTTCAGAGCCGGCCCAGGGCGTAAGTCCCGTAAATTCCGACAGTGCGTCCGCGCATTGCCCGCCGAGCACCTTCACCCATTCTTCAGCATCCCGGTTATTCAAATTATTTGTAACAGATAATATTTTGCCGGAATAATCCTTGACCAGCCGGAGCTTTAACAAAAAACCGTTAATACCGTGAACTTCTTTTTTAATATCGGACAGGGCCTTTTCGATGATTTCCTCTACTTTCGATCTTCCTTTTTCCTTCCCCTGCATTTTCACGGCAGAATTCTCTATCAGAACAAGCACATCCGCCATGCCTTGGAGCGTTTCCTCGGACACCACAGGCAATTCCTGTGTTTCTTTTAACGCTCTTTCCAGCACAATCAAATGTCCGATAAGATTACCGCTGTCTACGGTAGAAACATACCTCGGTGAAAGGACCTCAAGTGTTTTAGTATCATACCAGTTATAAAAATGGCCGTAATGCCTCTGCATTCCGGAAAGAGCGGCAAAAGCGCGTTCGATCCTCGTAAAAAATTGAGCAGACCGGATGTATCCAAACTCCCTGGATGCGACACAAGAAAGAAAATATAATCCGATATTTGTCGGAGAAGTCCGGTGCGCGATCCTTTCAGCATTCCCTTCCTGATAATTATCCGGAGGCAGCCAGTTATCTTCTTCCCCTGTAAACACTTCATAATACCGCCAGATTTTCCTTGCCAGTGTTCTGAGATATTGTTTTTGTTTCCGTCCTATTGCCGCTTTATGTTCCACGGACGGGTGGCTTATCGACCAGGTAAAGAGCGGGGACACGAACCAGGCACCAAGCAGCACCCAGGAGGACAGAAGGGTAACAGATGAATGTGAAAGCATAAAAATAACAAGAGCTGCCGATACGGCAGGAGCAAACCACATTGACATAATAACACCGGTAAGGTTCTCATTGAATTCCAGAGCCAGTATTCCGGCGGGCTTCCATTCAAGGAGTTTCCGCCGTGAAATATACTTTCTGAAATTTGCCGTTACAACCGCGTGAATGCTATAGTAAGCTTCATAGGGCAGTATTATCAAAGAGATTGACGCCTGCGCGAGCCTTGTGGTAATGGAACTTACTATACTGGACAGATAGGATTTGAACGACATGTCTTCCGGTTTTTTAAGAATATCCCGGGCAATTGAAAGAATGGTCGGTATCAGAACCACAAGAACTATAAAAATACTCCAAAGAAACGGATGAAGAAAAACGGTCCAACCCAGAGTCAGCAAAAGAAGCATAGCAGAAGGGATCAAGCTTCTCCTCAGATTGTCAAAAATCTTCCACTGATCAAGAAAAGAAAGAGGATTTTTTCTTTTCACGTTTTTCTCATCTAAAACATTTCCATACAGCCACCTTGAGATCTGCCAGTCGCCTCTTATCCACCTGTGCCGCCTGTACGCATCCTCCACCAGATCAGAAGGATATTTTTCATATAATACAATATCGCTTATTATTCCGGACCTAAGATAGCAGCTTTCAATAAGGTCATGGCTTAAGATCAGATTTTCAGGAAAAACCCCGTCTGTAATATCCGAGAACACCTCGACATCATATATTCCTTTCCCGAAAAACGAGCCTTCATAAAACACATCCTGATATACATCAGACACAGCTCTGGAATACGGATCTATCCCTGTTTCACCCCCGAATATCTTCGCGAACAAAGAAGCATTAAGACTTTCTATTGTTATGCCAAGCCTCGGTTGGAGGATCCCATACCCTTCCGATACTATACCCTTTGTTTTATCTATTACAGCGGAATTTAAAGGGTGCGCAATAGCCGCCGTCATTTTCCTCACAGAATCAAGAGGAGCATCGGTGTCAGTATCAAGAGTAACAACATATTTTATGGTTTTAAGCAGATCTCTGTCGCCCACTACAACATTATTGTTTCCCGGTTTTTCCTTTCCCCTGATCAGATCGTTAAACTCAGCAAGCTTTCCTCTTTTCCTTTCATACCCCATCCATACCTTTTCGGATTCATTCCACTTTCGAAACCTGTGCATGAGAAAAAATATACTTTTCCTTTCCTCACGGTATTTTCTATTTAACTCTTCTATGCCGTTTTTAACATGGGAAAGAAGTTCCTTGTCATTTTCCGTTTCTTTATCCGTCGCATCGGAAAAATCCGTAAGCAGCGCAAAATAAATATTTTTATCCTTATTTGAAAAATATTGTATCTCGATTTTTTCAAGAAGGGAGTCTATATTTTCTCCGGAAAATATCATGGTAGGAACAGCGACCACAGTCCTGGACTCATCCGGGACACCGGCAGAATAATCCATCCTTGGAAGGACTTTTGGCTTTACAAATACCGTTATAAACCAGTTTACAAGAGAAATACCGAGATTCCCCGAGCAAAATACTATTAAAGTACCTGCAATAATAATTTGCCACAGAGGGCTGTTAGAATAAGAGAGGAAAGATATTACCAAATAAGATACAAGAAGCGTCAGAAGAGTAATTGAGCTTAAATAAAAGAAAAAAGGGTTTTTCTTCAGTAAACCATAAACAATATCTTTAAAACTATACCTGTACCGGGCCTCTTTTTCAAGTTCTGTAATACCTTTATCTGCCAGAAAATAACCGACATGGCAGTATTTAATTTTTTCTCCGGCCTCAGTCCTTGCCGCCGCCAGACCTATACATTTGGAGGCAATTTCCTTCTCGGAAAATATGCTTTTTTTCGCAAGCCTTTCTATAACATGCCTGTACATGTCGCGGGTATCAAAATTCATTTTACCGTAGATTCCGGAAGGATCCTCCGACAGGACAGAATGAACCGAGCTCATATTCTCAACAAACTCATTCCAATCCATTGAATTTAAGAGTCTCAGACTGTTGATACTGTTACCGACAGAAACCTGATCCATCGCCTGCTGCTGGCCTTCAAGCATTACCAGCTGTTCCATTGTCGTTCCCTGTTCCTCGATCCTCTGCTGAAGCCATGTAAGCGAAAGGGCAAGCGCGATATTCTGCCCCTGAATTCTTCTTACCAGCTCCGAAACAAAAGCACTCGTCATCGGAAGGCTGGCTTTTGCCATCTCAGCCATTTCAATTATCACATCTTTAGGGGATTCTGCCGCTTTTTTCAGCAGTCTTTCCGCCCAATAGGCAGCTAAATCCCGGTCCTTCCTTCCCATATAGATCCTGACGCCGACACGCCTGAGATCTTCAATAAGCGAGAGGCGGAGCATAATAGGAATAGCCCAGAGTTCGCCGATGGTCAGATCAACCTTTGACTGGTAGGCGGAAATATACTTGTTTAAACTGTTTCTGTGAAGCCGACCGTCCGAATGGGAGATCAATTCCAAAGCAAGGGAGTAAACGCGGGGGTATGATGTATGGGGGCCGTTTTTCAGACAGGGAAGTTCTTTACTGAAATTTTTTGGAAAGTGCTTTTTTGCTATTCTTATCTGCTCTTCTATCAGATAAAAATTATCAATAAGCCATTCCCCTGCAGGGGCTATCTTAAGTTTTTTCCCCAGACTGGAAGATAAGAGTTCGTAGACTTCAATAAGTATTATTTCGCTTTCATCAAGTCTTTTTAGAAGTTTGTTTTCACCCCGTTCCGCCGTTATTTCATCTGTTTCCGCCAGCCTTTTTGCATGAATTTCAAGATGTTCGGTACTTAATACTTCTTCACGAAGCGGTAATTCATCATTATACTTTGCAATAAGCTCATCACTGATAACCTTAGCCCTTAACCTGGCTATGTTTTTCCTGATTTTCTCGCCCGTTATTTCAATCACCGTTTATCACTCATAATAAAATTATACCAGATATGAGTATTTATAACCATCTATTACATTAATCGCGACAGAGAAAAAGAAATAGATTAAAACCAAACAGACAAGACTAATACAAAAGACTATTGGAGCATATGTTTTCTATTCTCGATTCTACCCTGAACGAGAGCAACACGAATGGTTTATGATCGACATAGGTAGACGGTTGCCCGTTTTCCCTGTCACACCACCGTACGTACGGTCTTCCGTATACGGCGGTTCGGTTAATTATACTTTCGCAAACGATTTTTTTCTCATTTGCTCCAGTCGGACTTTCTGGTTTACAGTTCGCCACTTTTGACTCGGCCCCTCTATTTCAACTCTTCAAGGCTTCACCTTTCTTAGTTGAGTAGAGCTCCCTTGTTCCTTTCTCGGGGTTTATGCCTTCGTTATCATTAGTAAGTTCTGCTCCTTACTTGCCTCTTTAACCGTTCGAGCCTTCTCCGCTTTCCAGCGAATACTATGCTCTCTGCTGACTTCTGTATCGCGTTGAGCAAACCTCACGGTTCACCAAGTCGCTTTTTTTTCCTGCGACACGATACAGACCTCACGGGGTAAATACAACCGACTTCCGCACACAGCCGCCAAATCTACGCTTCGTATCCTTGATGGATATGGTATTTGCTGTTCCGCGCCAGCTCTACCGATACTCACGCCTCTATTTGGTTCTTGTTCATCGGCTCATGCATTTGCTACACACTTCCTTCAGACCTAACCTCACGATTACGCCCTTGTGTTTCGCTAGCTCTTCGCCTCCATCAGGCTGAGCAAGTCGAGTAGAACGGTGACGTAGTGATTACAGGCTCTTCTTGGCTGTATCCGTCGTTTCCAACTTCGTGCCCGTTTAGATTTGCCATAT
>MFGV01000049.1 GCA_001778375.1 Candidatus Firestonebacteria bacterium RIFOXYD2_FULL_39_29 | reverse complement strand
AAAACTTATTATACAGGATACGTCGCTGTTTTACTTCATACACATCTTTTGATTATAACTCTATGGCGTTATGCCAAAGAAAACCCCTAGTAGCCTGTCCGTCAGAGTTTCTGACGAGATCTCGCCCTTAGCGGATCCGCCAATCTTTTAGGAGGATAAGCTTGGAAAGGTCCATATTTGTTTCATTGAGACCTCTTCGCCTCCTGTCGTAATCTCATAGTTTCTGTATAGTTCCTTCGAAAAGCACAAAAATATTTTCATTTAAAATATTTCATTTTAAGCTTGAAGAAAACCTTTATTTACTTTTCTGTCCAATCAAACTAATTGATATGTAATTTGCTGTGGAATTAGAGGGAAAACAGATATTGAAAAAGCAACAAAAGAAGAGTATAAATATATTCAGATAAGAAAAACAACTTAATATATAGAGGGGGATAATTACATGAAGAAAGTTATCTTGGTGACAGGTCTATTTCTGGTATTTTTGTCCGGTTCTCCGGTTTTTGCAAAAAGTGGAATTCCTGTGCCAACAACGATAGATATGGTGCCTGTAAAGGCAGGTCCAAAAATAGACGGTGTTTTGGATGATGTCTGCTGGAAAACTGCGGTAAGGACGACTCCGTTTGTAAACATTTTCGGGGATTCTGCGCCAAGGGAGAGTATCGCATTATTTTGCCAGGATGCCGATAATTTTTATATAGGCTTGAAATTTTCCGCACCTGAAGGTGTTTTTGCATCAAAAGTTACCGGCAGGGATGAAGGTACCATCTGGCAGGAAGAGGATGCTGAGATATTCCTTGATGTTTCAAACAGCCATAAGAGTTATTATCAAATTTTGTTAAGTTCTGCAGGCGGGTTGGCTGATTCATATCATAGAGAACAGGATTGCGGGGATATTACGTGGAATGGCAATATAGAATCGAAAGTTGTTGTCGGGGAAAAAGAATGGACAGCTGAGCTTAAGATTCCCTTTGCTTCTTTTACAAGGTCTAGTAAGATAACAAGCACAATTGGAGTAAATATCAGCAGGGGGGATATGAACGGACCAGGCGGCAAAGGAAGAGCAGATTATTTTTGGGCTCCGTCGTATTCCGGAACTCCTCACAGGCCTGATTTGTTTGCGCATATAAAAGGATTAAAAGGGAAAAAAATAACTCAGGAAGATTTGCCTCATGTAGTAAAAGAATCTCAGGTGACTTTTGAAAAAGTAACAGGGAATAACCCTAAGGTAATAAAACCTGCGAAAGAAGTTGCCCCGGAATTTACAAAGGGACCTGAGGTTGTAATGGATAAGGGTAAAGTAAAAATAAGTTTTACAGCTAATACATTTACGGATGTAACAGTAGAAATTAAGGATAGCACCGGGAAAACGGTTCGTAATCTTGTATCAGGTGTATTG
The DNA here is from genome assembly GCA_001778375.1 of Candidatus Firestonebacteria bacterium RIFOXYD2_FULL_39_29. NCBI lineage: Bacteria > Candidatus Firestoneibacteriota > Candidatus Firestonebacteria bacterium RIFOXYD2_FULL_39_29. Next base: position 36,184 of record MFGV01000049.1, on the reverse strand, counting down.
GGAGATAACCCGCCGGAGCCTTTGCAGAAAAAAAGCCTAGCCCAGGTTATTTATTGGGACGGAAAGGATAATTTCGGTAAAAAAGTAATATCTTTAGACGGCTGCAGTGTGAAAATATCCCTTGGGATGGAAGCCAAACTGGATAAGCTGATGGGGTATACACCTTTTGGGAATGATAGAATTACCGGTGCAACAATTGATAAGAAGGGAAACGTATATTTGATGCATTCGAACAGTAATGTTCGTGATGTCGCGCCCAGAATAGAATCATTTGACAGGAATGGAGAGTATGCGAGAACTGTTCTTCCGTTTCCTGCTGATATTCCGGAAGAAAAACTTGGAGCGATTGATTTTGCGCATTTAGCAAACGGAGAAAGCATACCTGTCCAGTATCACAGGAATGGAAGTTTCCTGCCTTATGGGGATGAAGCACTGATCCAGGAAATGGCTGTGATGGGAGAGGATCAGGTAATATTTATTAGCAGGAATTTTAGATGGGACACATGGAGATTAGTAAGCGTTAATGGAGACGGAAGTACGCCAAAGGATTGTTTTGGCCCGAGATTATGGACTAATCTCTGGAGCGGCGCATATTTGGCTGCAGATTCCGACAGCGGATATGTGTACATGACCTCTGTTAGTTTGACATATACATATGATGCAAGATCTAACGAGGTTACAAGAAAACCGGCTGCGGTTTTTAGAACAAAAATGAAACCCGATGCGGAAGTTGAGGAATTTATAGGCGGAATAGGTTTTAAAGGCAGTAAGGAGGCTCATGTAAATTCACCTGATTCCGTAGCAGTCGGAAAAGACGGTAAGGTGTTTGTAGGTGACAGCGGTAACGGGGAAGTAGCTGTCTTTTCAAAAGATGGGAAATTTTTAAAAGCTTATCCGGTTCCGGGCGCGGAATATATGGCGGTAGATAAGAATACGGATGATTGCTATGTCCTTTCAACATCTTATGACAAAAAAGTTCCGTCAAAATTAGTATATATTTCAGGAAGCGGTTCGGTTAAAGATGCTATTTCTTATCCTGAAGGAGGCGGCGGACATGTTTTGGTGGATTCAGCCGTAAAACCTGCGATCATATGGGTTATTAAAAATGGAGTAAAAAGTTATGTAAACAAAGGCGGTACTCTTGAAGAAAGGAAACTGTCAGATAAAGCTGCGATAAAACAAAAAGGCCGGCATACAATGTATCATTTTGTTATTGTTGATAAAGAAACTGAAAAAATCTACTCAACAATAAGAGGCGGAAGCGTAAAATGTTTTGACGGTAAGACAGGGGACGAGATTCCGGGTAAGTTTCCGGGAGGAGCTGATATTGCAATTGGACCTGACGGTTCATATTATGCGCTGTCAGTTTTTCCGTATCAGATTATAAAATATGATCCTAAAAAGGATTTTGCAGTTGTAAAAAAAATTGTTTTGAAAGATTCATATTTGGGAGAAAGAGGCGGGATGTCTATTGCCTCAAATGGGGAGATATATGTGTTTGAATTTGCGGGACCGACAGGAGGATATCGTAATATAGGAAGTACAATGTACGGGCAGGTTAATGTTTACTCGCCTGACGGTACTTTAAAGAAAAGAGAAGTGGCCCGTGCAACAGGCGGCAGCAGTAATGGTGTAAAATCAGATCTTCAGGGCAATGTATATATAGGCGATAATATCAGGTATTTGGGAAGATTTTATCCGAAAGCGGTTACAGGCGCTGATGGAATTCAGGGTGTTGATAATCTTACAAAGTATGACCCTGCTTTTTTAAATATTTCTGATGGAAAATTCAAACCTGTCGGCGGCGGGAGTATGAACAGAAACAGATTTATGAAAATATATGGAAGTGTTATTAAGTTCTCTCCGGGGGCAGGTATAGGCGGCAGCGGGATTTATTGGCCAACCTTGGAAGGAAAAATTGAATATCCTGAAATAGCTTCCAAAGAAAAGCCTAATTTCTGGGGTTATACAGAAGGCGGTATTGTGCCTCTTTGGCTGACGGGTTATCAATGGGTATATGACGGGGTGGCTCCTTCTCCCGCGGCTTCAGGCGGAGGTGACTTCTCGTGTTCCTGCGATGCTTCAAGATTCGATGTTGACGATTATGGAAGAGTTTATGTTCCGGATGCAATAAGATTTGCAGTACAGGTTTTGGATACGAATGGAAATCCGTTACTTCGGTTCGGTTCATATGGTAACTCAGATTCAGGTCCGGGAAGAAGGCTTGGAAGTAAACCCGAGATACCGTTTTTATTTCCTAAAAGTGTTGCAGTTTCGAAGGATGCTATTTATGTTACAGACAAACACAGTTATCAGATTGTAAAAGCTAAAATAGGATATAAAAAAGAAAAAACAGTAAAAATTAGCAGGTAGCAGAAAAAGGGATTTGAGATTGATTTAAAAGGGTTGTGAGGATAATAAATATATGCAATATGGAGGAATCTGAAATGAAGAAAATATCTGTCGGTCTGTTCTTGTGTTTAGCTGCTTCTGTTCTTGCGGCGCCGATTCCGTTGAAAGTGGATTTTGGTCAGACCGAATGGGCGGGCGTATATCCTGTTCGAAGCGGAGTGCCGATAGCTAGAGGCAAAGTTACTTCGATTGATTCAGTAGGAGTTCTGGCAGGAAAAACAGAAATTCCATGTCAGGTAAAACCGATAGCATTTTGGCCGGATAAAAGTTTTAAATGGATTTCTCTGGATTTTATCGCAGATTCAAAAGAAACGTATTCATTAAATCTGGAGCGGAAAGGCTCAAAACCGGCGGTTCTAAAGCCGGTTAAAACAACCAGGAAAAAAGACGGAAGCTTGGAAGTTAATACGGGAGTTGTAAAATTTGAAGTAAATAAAACAGGTTCAGGGTTTATTGATAAACTATGGCTGGATTCGGATGGGGACGGGAAATATGCTGATTCTGAATTGGTTGTAAAACCTGAAGATGCTGAAAAGAATTTCATGAATATTGTAAGTCTGAATTCCGACAAGAGCTGGTATGCGGGAAATTGGAGTGCAAAGGGGAAGGCAGATAATTCAAAAGTGATTATAACCAAGCTGGAAGTTGAAGAAGACGGACCCGTTCACACGGTTATTTTGATAAAAGGATATTATAAATATAAATTACTGGGAAGCAAGTTGATAGGAGATCTAAAGCGCAGGGGTGAGTGCGATTTTGTTTTGAGAGTTCATGCTTATGCGGGCAGTGGTCTCATTGGCTGTCAGCACTGGTATGTATATGAGGGGGCTTCTGATTTTGATATGATCAGAAATATAGGATTATCTGTTGGTATAGATATCCCGAAAGATACAGTTATTACGACACCGACTATAAAAGAAATAAAGCCGGGTGAATTTCCTTCTGTTTCTCTTTTCATAGAAGATGCCGATACCTATAAAGTCTGGGGTAATAGTAAAGCCGGAATTTCCGATGTTGTTCTGGAATCCGGCAGCAGGCCTTTATGCTGGCTTGATGTGTCCAATTCAAAATATGGTGTGACACTGGGGGTAAGAAAGGGCTGGCAAAGTTTTCCAAAATCAGTCTGGGTTGACAGTAAAACTGGTAAATTAACGGTGAATATTTGGCCTCCGGAATCCGGACTTTTAGATTACAGAAGATATACAAGAGAGTGGAATACCGGTGAAACAGGTGCGAGGGGCGGAGTTAATGCTGAGTATTTTAATAGAAATTGTTCAAAAGGTACTTCAAAAACAACTGATGTGTTCTTTTATTTTCATGCGGGAAATACAAAACAAGCCAACAGTCAGGCAGTGGCTTCGGCATTTGATGCATTTCCAATTATTCATCCGGGACCGGATTATTATGCCGGAACGAGGGCTTTAGGATATTACAGACCGTATGACCCGAAGAAATTCCCGACTGCAGAAAAGCTTCTGGGCGGGATGATGGATTATTATCTTGACTCGCAGGAAAAATCCAGATGGTACGGTATGTTTGATTATGGGGATGTTATGTGGTGGATGAACCAGGGACCGAAAACCGGAAGATGGGCATTAGACATCGGTCGCTGGGCCTGGTTGGGCGGTGATGATTCTGGACCTGTAGGTTGGTTCTTTCTATTTCAATATATCCGGACAGGGCAAAGAAGGGATTTTGAATTAGGAGAAGCTAATGTTAAACATGTTCAGGACGTAGATACGATAAATACAGAGGAATATCCGTGGGACTGGGGACCTTACAGAAATGTTTCCGGATGCGCGCACAGGCATAATGTGTCGCACTGGGGATGTGCGTACATAGGAGCAAGAGGAGGAACACCTGCGCCGGTCAGAGATTTGTATTATTTAATGGCCGATGGAAGATTAAAGGATATTCTGGACCGGGATGCGATAAGCGTGATGGCATGGCAGGACGGAGAAGCCACCAGGTTCGGTCATTCAAGCGCGGATAATAGCTCTGAATCAGGCGCACATTCTTCTCAGGCTCTTCTTACGGCATGGGAAAGAACGCTGGATGAAAAGTATATAAAATACCTTATGAATGATTTTACTAAAAGAATACATGTCCAGGATAGAGCATGCACGGGATTTGGAGGAATGGGCGCATTAATGGAATATTATGATTTAACGGGTGATGCTAAAGTAAAAGAAATAATAAAAATGCATGCGGATAAAACCAAACCGGGTTCGGATGCTCTTGAGCTTAGTTCGGTTGCCTGGAGAACATTTAAGGATGAGAAATACCTTAATCTGGTACAAAATTCATTTGGCGGCGGATTAGGAAATATGTCTAAAAGTCCTTCAAATATATTATCAAAAGATGTTTGGCCGGGAAGACCGGGAGATATTTCTCCTTTCCCAATATTTTCATCTACGGAATACCGCGGTTTGGCCTTCGCCATGGAAGCATTGTATATGTCGGGCAAATTTGAAAGTAAGGCAGGTGGAGAAAAATGAAAAATATAAAAATAATTCTAAGCTTGATCCTTGTAATATTTGCAATACGAATTGTTAATGCCGAAGAATTAGTGAACGGTAATTTTAAAGTGGTGGTTGATAAAAATGGAAGCGGTGTTTTTGATAAAGTATTTATGAATAATCAAACAATAAACTCGTTTGATACGTTGACTGACAATGCGGGTAAGTGCAATATTTCATCAGATGTTATTGCAAAACAAAAGAAAGCTTTGGCAGAATCCTGTTCTATTAAGGAAGACAAGGATAGTGTTGTTATCGAAAACGGTTTTGTGCGGGCAAAGATATTAAACGGTAAAGGCGGGGTTATTGAAGAGATAATAAATAAAATTACCGGGCAAAAATGCGGAAGTTTCTCATTTGGAATGGAAGTCAATTGGAGTGGTGTTAATTTGGAAAAAACACCCTGCAAAATGCAGATTGAAAAAAATGATGCAAATGAAATAAAGATAACGATTGATTCTGATGTGGGAAAAGATAAGGACAAAGTCATTGTTTCCAGAATATTTAGCTTGAAAAAAGGGAGACCCTGGCTTGGATTGGTATTCAAATCTACGGCTGTTGGCGACCAAAATGTCAAAATGACGCCGGTTTTATCTCCGGTTGCAGGAAAAGAAAAAGAGACTAATGATAATTATTATATAATGAACGTAGGATTAATGGAACATTTTGCTTTTGATCCTGTAAGAGCAACAATGGAAGCAAATTTTGCAATAATTGAGCCTGTTGATAATTGGGCTGCTACATGTGATTTGGGCGAAAAGACGGGTATTGGAATGTCTTATACGGGCGGGATAGCGATGGCCCAGATTGACTCTAAAGTAAATACTATAGAGACCAAGAGCGCGTATGCTGAGCCTTTAAAGGCCGGAACATCTCTTGATATGATATTTACATTTGTCCCATTTGTCGGGATGAATCATGTATGTCTGGTTTCGAAGGAATGTGTTATTGGAATGGACGGACTTCCTGAAAAAGTCGGGAATAAATTCACTACAAATATTTCATGCATAAGTGATAGTGTCGGGCAGAAAATAATTAATCTTCGTTTGCTTACTCTGGATAATAAAGAGATTAAAGTATTTCCTGCAGTGACCGTTGCAGGAAATCCCGGACTTCCTGTTGTTTCTTCTCTTAACCTTGATTTTTCGGATGTACTTGGCGGTGAATATAAACTGGAAATATCTGTTGCTGCTGATAAAAAAGAAATCGGAAAATCTTTTATTCAGGTGTATAAAGTACCGAGGAAGGGGGTTTTTGTTGATGTAATGAATAATATCCCTGATAATACCGGAACACAATTTAGCGTATTGAGTGACAAAGTAAGAATAGAAGGGGGGGTAACGGGTGTTTCTGCGGCAGGAAATGCAATAAATATTTCAGGGGAATTAAAAAAAGGAAAAGAGATCAACTGGCCCTTTACTGTGGCAATAGAAAAAACGGCAAAGCCCGGGGAGTTTTTGTTGACTCATACTTTAGACTTACCTGCGGCAGCTCAGGGTGTGAAAATCGGTGCAATTGGTATTGAAATTCCCATTTTGTTGGGTAAAAATAATTTTCATATTAAAACAACTTGCAGCGGTGAAAGAATAAACGATATGTGGAGGTTGGACCAGTTTGATGAAGGATATCCTTACTGGTTAATGTCGGACAATACCCGTTGGCCTATCTGGCGTTTTGGAGGACTGCATATAAATAGCAGTACTCATTATGTTGTCTGGAAAGCCGGAGGAAAATTTGTGAGACCTGTGATAACAGATCAAGGGACAAAATCTTCGGGCTGGGTAGATGCCTCCTGTCTGGAGTGGGGTGTTACGGCGTGTATGGAGGATGCGGGCAAGGTTTATGAAAAAGCAATATTTGTTGACGGTAAAAACCAGACGCTTTCCTTATACTTTTATCCGCCTTTTGCTCAACCATTAACATTGGCGTCTTCAGGTGTTGCTGCTTCGCCTTCAACGGCAGATTTAGCCGGAATAGTTCCCGGAAGAAAAAGTATAAATAAAATAAGACTTAAATTTCACGAGGGTTCTGTTCCTTCTATGATTACTCCGGAATTATCATTGGAAGGCTATACTAAATTGGTTCAGGCTGTTCCCGGCGGAGAGCATTTTCATCATATCGGATTGCAAGAAAGCAATGGCCGCGAAAGAATTGCTAAAGAACTATACTTTAGAGATATACAACCTTCAACATTTGTCCGTAACCTGATTACTTTTTCAAATAGTGATACAATAAAACCGTTTTGCAGTAAGAATGGAATTACATTTAAAACAGATAAAGAAGCATTAATAGCGGATATTGTTAAATCTTTTGTGTCAAGCGGAAAAAAATAACAGATAGTTGGGTATGCTAAAAAAACATCAATTAAGGAGGAAAAGTGGGAAAATTAATATTTTCACCGAATACAAGTGATTTGAAGGAGTTTGATAAACTTGTTAAGGAAGCTAAAACCGCAGGGGTGACGCATATTTTGATATCTCCTCTTTTGGATCGAACTGATTTTCAAGGACTTGACATTGACAGCCCCTGGTGTGAATGGGCAAAAGGGGATACTTCAATTTTTAAGCATGTTTTACCGGAAGAACTGAAAGACGCTTTCCCAAAGGAATTTATTAAAAAACAGATGGATTTTTTGAAAAAAAGGCATGCTATTGTTGCAAAATATAAACTTAAAGCAGCCTACTACGGTAATGAGCCTCACTGGTTGAATGAAAAAGTTTATGAAAAACATCCTACTTGGCGCGGCGCAAGATGCGATAACAGCTTGAGAAGCGTTGGTCTGTTTTTTTCGCCTTGCGTGGACAATCCGGAAGTTCTGGAATTATACCGTAAAGCAGTAGCAAAACTGTTAAAAGAGGCGCCTCTTATTGATACACTTTGTTTTAAAACAAATGACGCCGGCAGCGGTATATGCTGGTCCGGCCAGCTTTATACGAATGAAAATGGTGCCTCAAATTGCAGGTTCAGAAACATGGGTAAAAGAGTAGTCGGTTTTTTAAGTGCTGTGCAGCAGGGAGCTTCTGATTCCGGAATTGAGGCTGAGGTTTTTATCAGCACCTGGTTTCCTCAGGCTGAACTGGAAAGCATAATTGCAAATTTAAAACCAAGAATGGGAATAATAACAGGACACGGGTCAATGCCGGGAGACACCTCGGTGCCGCTTGTAATAAGAAATATCCCTCCATGGACACAGCGGACTTACCAGCCGAATGATTATTCAAATCCATGTTCAATTGCGGAAAGCTTGTTTAATGTGAGAAATTTAAAAAATGATCATTTTATGCTCGTAGGAAAAGAAAAAGAATTAAATGCCTTGAAAATATTTTCGAAATTTGAAGGTGTTGGGACTGAAAAAGACAAAATATTATTACTTGAGAAATTTGCAGAAAGTCTTTATGGCAAGGAAGTTGTAAACGAAGTTGTAGATGCCTGGTATAAAATCAGTAAGGCTGATACCCTTTCTAGTGTCGCTAATATGACAAGATATATGATGGGATTGCTGGCCTTACGGTGGATTAACAGACCGCTGGTTGCACATCAGGAAAGATTGACAGAGGATGAAAAAGCTTATTGGCTGCCCAATATTTATCAGTCAAAAGGTTCACAGCCGTCGGTTTATATGGATTATATGTCCTTTACCGGTGAATCTGAGGTGAAGACATGGGATCATGCTACTGTAATTGCCATTGCGATCGATTCAATATCCGGTATTTATGCAAATGCGGCTTATCTTTTTGAAAAAGCAAGCAATAAGGTAAAAGATGAAAAAATTAAACAGGATCTTTTGACTGAGATGCTTCAGCTTAAAGTCAGAAAATGCATGACTTTAACAATAAGGCATACTCTACAGGTTGCAACTCTATCATACGAACGGGATAGATGGAATGCTCTTCATCCAAAAACATCTGAAGTTGACCCTGAAGTTCCGGGAAATCCCCGCGGGACCCCGGCTTTCTGGTTCATGTACCGCTCCTTAAGATGGGAACTTGATAATACAAATGAGTTGATTTCAATACTCAAAGGATCAAAAGTTCCGCTTATTAATACTGCAAAGACGAAAGAAGAACAACATGTCTTTCTTGTTGGTCCTGATATTTTGGAAGAGCTTCAAATGAAAGTAAAAATAATGCTCAAGCACTGGCGAGACGCAGAAGACGGTTATTACAGACCTACACTCGGCGGGTGAAAGCTTAAACCGTCAAATATTATAACAGGGCTTTCCTTAAAAAGTTAACGCAGGTATTTCATTTTGGAAAAATCTGCTTTCTGGTGCTTATTTTTAAAATATATAAACTTTGATACCGGAATTGATCAGGATGTTTAGATTTGTAGAGCCTTTTCTCAGACATACTCCGCCTTCTCCAAATAGTTCTACAGTACCAAAAGTTATTTCTGCTCCTATCTTGGCTTCACAGGAAATAGTCTTTGCGCTGTTTGTCAGGCTAAGACCGCCTTCTCCTGAAATTGAGAAAAAGATATTAATAGAATTGCTTGAAAATGGGTAATAATAACCGTTGATTCTTAGACCGATATTATTATTGCCTTTCATTTGAGAATAGAAAGGTCCGGCGCTTAACGTAAGATTCTTTAAGGGAATGAACATTTCGTAATTTACGGCGAATAAAAAAGTATTATTCAAATCAGGGTTTAAACCATTGTTAACAAAATCATATAAAGATAATTCAATATTAAGACGATTAATTTTTGTTTGAATATTTATTTGTTGTGTCGGTTCGGAAGAAATGGACTGTTTTTCTTCGACCGGTATCAATTCTATTTTCGTCGTCTCCTTAGTTGCTTCCGATTTTGTAATGTTTTTCTCAACTGCCTTTAAATTCTTTGGCTGTATCAGGGTGCTTTCTGCTTCTGTTATACAGTTTCTAATAATTTTTAAAAAAGAAATACTGTCTTTGGCTTTATAGACTTTAAAATATATTTGCTCTCCGGAGTTTCCGTCAAAAATATAAAAGGCAATAGTATAGTCGGAATTGATCTGTTCAGCAAAGCAGCATATTATCTTGTCCGCCTTGAGTATTCCAACCGCATTTTTTATGCTAACACTATTATTTTCCTCAATATTAAGATCAAAAATTTCCATTGTTTTCTGGGGAATAACAGAGATCCCTTTTATTTTCATAAGTGATGTATAGATAGCTTCGTCATAAATATTTGTTTTTATTGATTGTAGTGATTTTGAACGAATGCCGGTCATCGCAACTACGACTTTTGTTTTTTCAATGACCTTCTTTACCGGTGCCTTAGGGGCACCCCAAAATAAAGCCGGCATTAGGATAAAACAGAGAGCAATAGTTAATTTCTTCATAATTGTGAACTCCTTTGTTGGATATAATTATATTATACTAAAAAAAGTCTGTGTTATGTAAAAAAACTAGGGTTAATCAAAGATTAAGAATAGGTTTCCCCTAAAACTTCATATAAATATTCCTTTTTAAAAACCATTGTGTTATAATCACTTAAATATGGTTATTTGAATAAAATACTTTTATGTTGCCATAGTTCGTAAACAGGTTTAACTACATTTAAAATATGGACTGGGGGCCGGGTGAATTATCTTTCATGCTTTAGAAGTCAAATGGGAATTTTATTCTATATTATTCCTGTAATTCAAATATTAAATGTGATTCATGTTATTAAGTCGGGACGCAGCTGGAGTTGGTTGTGGCTTGTTCTTGCTTTTCCCCTTGTAGGAACTGCTATTTATGTTTTAATGGAATTATTACCGGGTTTTCGATTTCATTCTGTTTCCGGACTGTTTGAAAGTATTTTCAATATTTTGAAACCCGGGAGTGAACTTGAAAAGCTCAAGGAAAAACTTGAAACGTGTGATTCCGTGGAAAATAAAAAAGCTTTGGGGGATTATTACTTAAGAAAAGCCGAACCGTTTAAAGCTGTCGAAATATATAAAGGGTGTTTGCAGGGGGCTTATAAGAATGATGATTTTCTGTCCTTATTTTTATGCCGCTCATTATTTGAAGCTAAACTTTATGAGGAGGCAAAAGCTAACCTTATTAAACTTAAAGGACAATCGCCGAATTACGAGAAAAACAAAGTAGATTTATTATTTGCAAAAATCCATGAAGCGTTCAATGAGGATTTAGAAGCACTTGGTATCTATGAGAAATTGGCGGAACAATATGGTGAGGGTGAAGAGCCCCGCTGCCGGTTGGCTCTCTTACTTGAAAAAATGGGCCAAAAAGACAGGGCTATTCTCATATATAAAGACATTGTAAAACGTTCAAAAAAATTCTTCCCGAATTACCGGAGAACCGAAAAAGAATGGATAAATACTTCCAGAATGAATCTGAAGAGGTTGAAGAAAAAGGAGGATAAGGGGACAGTCATTCTTTTGTGATTGTACCCGTTTTTTAATGAAAAGTTTCACGGAAGAGTTAATAGCCCCGTGCGGTATCAACTGCGGGGTTTGCAGTTTGTACCTTGCTTATTCAAGCGGCCTCCCTGAAAAGCGGGGTAATATACGGCACTGCGTCGGCTGCAAGCCAAGAAATGAACCTCTGCGGACTTACGTCCGGAGTTTCGGCGAATGGAATTCAATTTATTATTCATGCCGCATTCATCCACGGAGTTACCTCCGTGGTTTTCTGCGGCATACTCGCCATAAAAAATGCACTCGTTGCAAAACAGGAAATATCAATAAGATCAGATTTTGTTACGAATGCAGTAATTTCCCCTGTGAGATGCTGGAAAGGCTTGAAAAAAGATACCTTGACGGTTATAAAAGAACAGAAAGCCCTATCGGAAATTTAAAGAAAATCAAAAAGCTTGGCATGAAAAAGTTTCTTGTTTTGGAAAGAAAGAACTGGAACTGCCCCAAATGCGGCGGGGTAGTATGCGTGCATAACGGGAAATGCTATAACTGTGAAAAAGTAACCAGCTGTAGAGAGTGAGAATAGGTAAGCATATATTATCTGGAAGAGGTAAAATAAGTGGGCTCTGTCACATGGGTTATTCGAAAGAATTGAGGAGATGATATGTGGAAACTAATTATTTTGTTTTTTGCAACAACATTGATATTTGCCGACAAAGTTTCAGATTATAAGACATTTCTGGAAAATCTTGATAAAAAAGACAAGTACTCCATATTGTTAGCCAAGGATAGGTTCATTTCTGATTTTAAAAACAATGAATTAGCGGAAAAAGCGTTCTTGGAATTCAATCTATTTTACTTTTATGCAGTCAGAAAAATCGATAATTCTTTTTTGGAGAATAAAAAGTATCAGCAATATTTAGAAAATCGTGATAAGATAATGAAAGAGGAAAGCGATGATTTTTTTGCGTATATTGCCTCGATTGAAAACTTAAGAAATGATTCTACTTGTCTGGAGTTGCTGGAATTTAAAAAATGTGGAATGAGGATTGTGGATAGTATGGAGATGCATTGGTTCTTATGTGAGGATAGATCTTTTTTGCTCAACGAGGTATTGAAAGATTTTGATTTTGAGTATAAAAAATACATTGGTTTTCAGGCAAAAGAAGACAAGGAAAGAGTGGGCGCGGACGGCGGATTATGCATATCTTTTGAACAATTAAGGAAAAGAATAATAAGGTGGGAAAACTTTTATAAAAAATGTAATGGTGCAGGAAAAGATGAAATACTGAAAGAGATTAAGAATTTGTTAAGCCTATATGTGGCTGGTTCTGATAATACTAGAATTTCTGATGAAAAGGATGTCGTATTGCATGAAAACAAGAAAAGTTACGAAAACTTTATTAGTGAAAATACCGATTCGAAATATTTTGAATTCATTAAAGGGTATTACGATATATTAAAGAATAATAAATTTATAGTCAAAAAGGAATTAAAAGAATATGTTGAAAAAAACGGGTTTGATTTTCATCGAAGGTTTAAATGAGTGCTTTAAAAGGGGGCAAAGCTACATGAAGCGCCTGCTTATTGTTTCTAGGTGTAATTTCTTAAAGTAATTTGTTGCACATATTAAAACCTCCGGAAAGATTTATCATTTCCTTGTATAATTCTTTGTGATATAATACGTTTGATCAGAAAATGTTTTGAGAATAGACAATAGAACAATAGAACGTCCGTTTAAGACGGACTCTATTTTTGCAAGCAAAAATGCGCCCATAGCCGACTGAGCGGCTTAGAGTCTGCCCGGTATTTTGGGAAGACTCTGCGAAGGAATCCCCGAAGGGGGCAATTGGATTTTGAACGAAGTGAAAAGATACATCGGACATCTGACGTCAGATGCGGATAGTTAAGAGAGAATTTGAAATAATAGTAGAATATATTAAGGCAAAATTGCGCCCATAGCCCAATTGGATAGAGCATCTGACTACGAATCAGAAGGCTGCAGGTTCAACTCCTGCTGGGCGCACTTAAAAATAAGTGCTCAGTCGTTGAACAACTTCCGCCACAAAGCGTTGGCGGATCACGCGGTCAGGCGTGACCTGCTGGGCAAAAGCAAGTGAAGCAAGTTAGAAAAAGAAAATAGGCGTGTATCAGTGGAATCCTGAAGTATTGTAATCTCATCAAAAGATCCGCCTAATATAACTGGCGGAAGTGGAATCGTTCTTAAACAACTTCCGCCACAAAGCGTTGGCGAGATTGTGTTTAGCGCTACATGCTGGGCTTAAATAGTAAGTGAAGCAGATTGTAGAACGTTAGTAACATGTCAACGTGGGACGTTTTAACGTAATTTTTGGAGGTGCTTATGTTTGGACCGGATCCTAAAACTAAATATCCTATGAAAGGGTTTCCCCAGGTTGGGTTTATTAAGAATATTATTTCAAATCCTAATATAATTGTCGGTGATTACAGTTATTATGATGATCCTGGGGGGCCGGAGAAATTTGAGAAGAATGTTATGTATCACTATCCGTTTATGGGGGATAAATTGATAATTGGTAGGTTCTGTGCTATTGCAAAAGATGTAAAGTTTATAATGAACGGCGCAAATCATAAAATTAGCGGTATTACTACATACCCTTTTTCTATTTTTGGGAACGGCTGGGAAAAAGTAATGCCTGATATAAAGGATTTGCCTTTTAAAGGTGATACTGTAATTGGAAATGATGTCTGGCTGGGGTATGATGCTCTTATAATGCCCGGAATAAAGATTGGTGACGGTGCGATAATCGCCAGCAGGTCCGTGGTGACAAAAGATGTGCCTCCCTATACGGTAGTAGGAGGAAACCCTGCCAAACCGATCAAGCAAAGATATTCAGAAGAAGAAATAAAGATATTATTGGAAATAAAATGGTGGAATTGGACGATAGAGAAGATTACAGATAATTTGAAGATAATAGTCGGTTCTGATATAAAAGCCCTTTTAAAAGCTAAGTAAAACAACCCTTTCTAAATTGTTTCCGCTGTAAAACAACTAATATATATCGTATAATTGGATATGTTAAAGATGTTTGGAAAATGGACAATAGAGCAATAGAACGCAATTGATTATCTAATTTCTATTGTTCGATTGCTCTATTTTTTGACTTTGTCAAAAAATGCGCCCGTAGCGCAATTGGATAGAGTATCTGGCTTCGAACCAGAGGGCTGGGGGTTCAAATCCCTCCGGGCGCACCAAAAAAACAAGTACGAAGGATAGATAGAGGCGCAGAGGGTCGGATGCCCGGAGGCGCGGCAAAAGCTAAAAGACGAGGACGGAAGTTGAGCAAAGGTATAGATATTTGACCATAATGCCTTTGCCAAATCTACCTAGGCGGATGCGAAGTTAAAAAAGTTTACTGTTTACTGTTGGAAAGTATTTTAATTACTGTAAACAGTAAACTGACTTATGTGTTGCATCAGTGATTATTTTTCATAAAGGAAGCTAATGGACGTTGTAGAAAGTTCCGCAAAGAAAAGCCTTATTTACTTGTTCCGTACTTTGAAATACAGGAATTATAGACTTTTTTTCATGGGACAGAGTATTTCTTTAATTGGGACCTGGCTGCAAATGATTGCGGTCAGCTGGCTGGTTTATCGGCTTACCGGTTCTGTTTTTATGCTCGGGCTTGTAGGATTTTTAAGCAGGATACCCACCTTTTTAATGGCGCCTTTCGCCGGAGTTGTTGCCGACAGGTATGACAGATATAAAATACTTATTTTGACCCAGATCCTTTCCATGATCCAGGCTTTTATATTCGCCGTGCTTGTTTTTACGGGAACCATTCAAGTATGGCATACTATTCTGCTCGGAATTTCTCTCGGGCTTATTAATTCCTTTGATATTCCGGTTAGACAGTCTTTTGTTGTTAATATGGTTGAAGACAAAAAAGATCTGGGAAATGCTATTGCGTTAAACTCAAGTATGGTAAACGGGGCAAGATTGATAGGTCCTACCGTTGCGGGGCTTTTGATCGCCGCAGTCGGAGAGGGATGGTGCTTTTCTTTGAATGCTATAAGTTTTGTTGCTGTTATATCAAGCCTTCTTATGATGAAGATAAAACCGCGTGAGTTCAAGAGAACCAATAAAAGTGGAATTACGGAATTTAAGGAAGGCTTTTCTTACGCTTATAAACATAAAACAATCAGTTCTCTCCTCCTGCTTCTTGCTATTGCTAGCCTTATTGCAATGCCTTATCAGGTTTTGATGCCGGCTTTTTCGAGGGAGATACTTAAGGGCGGTCCTAAGATGTTCGGTTTTTTGATGGCTGCCGCGGGATTTGGAGCTTTGGCAGGGGCGCTTTACCTCGGGAGCAGGAAGAGCACTGAAGGTTTGGGCAGGATAGTTATTCTTTCTTCCGTTCTATTTGGTGCCGGACTCATGATGTTTTCTTTTGCTCAAAATGCATGGAGTTCGGGAGTATTCCTGGTGATTGCCGGTTTTGGGATGATGGTGCAGGCTGCAGGAACAAATACTATTTTGCAGACCTTAGTCGAAGAAGATAAAAGGGGAAGAATAATGAGCCTCTATACGATGGCTTTTATGGGAATGCAGCCTTTCGGAAGTTTGCTGGTGGGAAAACTTGCAGATGTTTTTGGAATGCCGGTAACAATATGCATAGGCGGCGCAGGCTGTGGCTTAAGCGCGCTTTTAATAGGCCGAAAAATGCTCTTTCTTAAAACAATAGATATTAACTGATTTTTTATAGAAAAAAAAGCTTTAAAACTGTATAATAAAGTTGAATTTAACTGCAATAAAATATCAAATATTTAGGAGGAATAAGTCATGGCTTCGCTTGAACAATATTTAAATAGCACGGAAAAGGGTAAGTCACTTTTTGAAGATGAGGTAAGAAAACTTAAGACACCGGTCTGTAAGGTGTTTTTAAAAGCCGGTAAAATTACTCCGGTAGGCTGGAAGTCCTCAGGGCTTTCCGTAAAATCTAAAGATCCTGTTAAAGTACAGGCAAAGGCTCCTCACGTTGTCAAAGCAAATGGGGATAAGATCCTGCTTGCCGTTTCAAAAACAAACAAGGATAAGATCAAAAATAAAAGAGTTGCTGTTTTATTCTCCGGCGGACCTGCGGCAGGCGGTCATAACGTAGTAGCTGGTATTTTTGATATGCTGGGTGAGGATAATACGCTTCTTGGCGTAAAAACCGGGCCTAAAGGACTGATAAAGGGGGATCTGTTCGAGATAAAACCTGAGGACATCAAACGTATAAAAAATACCGGCGGGTTTGATTTTTTAGGTTCGGATAGAACTAAGATCAAAACTCCGGAACAATTTGAGGCTGTAAAACAGACCTGTAAGAAGCACCGGCTTGATGCGCTGGTGGTAATAGGCGGAGATGATTCTAATACTAATGCGGCATTTCTTGCGGAATTTCTTTTTGAAAATATTAAAGAAGACGGCAGCGGGGTTCAGGTTATCGGGGTCCCGAAGACTATTGACGGGGATTTACAGATAGGAAAGAACCTTCCAATATCCTTTGGTTTTGACACTGCTACGAAAGTATACGCTGAAATGGTGGGAAATATTTTACAGGATACTCCCTCTTCAAAAAAGTACTGGCATTTCGTAAAGCTTATGGGCAGGGCCGCGAGTCATGTGGCTCTCGAAGTTGCTCTTCAGACAAAGCCTGCGGTTGCTCTGGTCTCAGAAGAGATTGCAGAGAAGAATATGTCCCTGGATCAAATAATAGATGATATTGCAAAAGTAGTTATTGAAAGGGCAATGAAAGGTAAAAATTACGGGGTTGTCGTTGTTCCGGAAGGTATTATTGAGTTTATTCCGGAAATGACTAAGATGCTTAAAGAATTAAATATGGCTGTTGCGGAACATGAACAAGAGCTTGAGAATAAAGACTTGGCGGAAAAAAGGGATGTTCTTTCCTGTGTACTGGCGGCTGATAATATGAAATTGTTTTCCTCTTTGCCTGAATATATCCAGGAGATGATGCTTTTCGACAGAGATGCGCATGGCAATCTGCAGGTTTCGCAGATTCCTACGGAAAAACTTCTTATTGATATGGTAAAAAAACATATTAAGAAAGAAGCACCAGAAGTAGAATTTGCGACACTTAATCATTTTTTTGGTTATGAAGGGCGTTGCGGGGTGCCTTCTTTGTTTGATGCTGCCTATACTTACAATTTAGGTTTGGCGGTGGGCGCGCTTGCGCTTTCCGGTAAAACCGGTTATATTGTTTCTTTTACTGAACTGGATAAAGGCGGAAAGATTCTGGCAATACCGTTGCCTGCTCTTTTAAATGTGGAAATCAGACACGGAAAGGAAGAGCTTGTTATAGAAAAAGCTTTGGTAGAACTTGATTCACCGGCTTTTAAGTATTTTGCAAAAAACAGAAAAAGATGGGCTGAAACTGATTTGTTTAATTCTCCCGGCCCGAGGCAATTATGGGGGCCGTCATGCAATCAGTTGCCGATAACCGTAGCTCTGAATCAGGGATACAAATCCCTAAGTTTTAAGATTTAAATATATGGCGCTATTTCCCTGTCTGACCGGTCCGATATAATGAAATGCTTTATGAGTGAAGCTCTAAAGGAAGCCAAAAAAGGTTACAAGAATAATGAAGTTCCTGTAGGGGCTCTCATTGTCAAAGACGGTAAAGTTATCGCTCGCGCATACAGTAAAGTTAAAGCATTAAAAGATCCGACAGCTCATGCTGAGATACTCGCAATTCGAAAAGCCGCCAAAAAAATAAAAAATGAACGGTTAAACGGGTGTTCTATCTATGTGACTTTAGAACCCTGTGCTATGTGCGCAGGTGCTTTAGTCCTGGCCCGGGTGGATAATCTTTTTTACGGCGCCGCAGAACCAAAGACGGGGGGAGTGAAGAGTGTCTTCCGGATTGCAAACAGCAAAAAACTTAATCACAGGGTGAAAGTTAAGGGTGGAATAATGCAGGAAGAATGTAGGGAGATTATGAAAGCGTTTTTCATGGGAAAACGGAAGGTCCATAAAAGTCTTTAACGTCTTACATTAATGAGTTGTTATTCTATATAGAGGATGATATAGATAAAGGTTTTTATGGGAAAAGTAAAATTGCGTAGGGTGTTTTGTGTTTATTTTCAGTTGGGAAAAAAGATGTCAAAATAGACAAATAAATAGCTCCTTTAAAAAAGACTTTATAGACCTTTACGGACTTTTACAGACTTTTATGGACGGTTATATCTGAGGTCTCTTATGCGAAAATTATTCGGTTATTTCCTGTTCTTGATAACGCTGACACTTTATATTGCGACCGCCTGCCCTACGGTTTATGTCGGGGATGGGGGAGAGCTGATATCGGCGGCGTATCTTTTGGGAATTCCTCATTCTCCGGGGTATCCGTTGTTTTGCCTGATCGGGAAACTGTTTAGTTTTTTACCGGTCAGTAATATTGCTTTTAGGGTTAATCTTACGGCGGTATTTTTTGCTGCTTTGACGGTATTTATCCTGTTCCATCTTTTAAAAAAAATAATTTCAGGTTCCGGGATATTTGCCTTTCTTTTTGCAGCTATTTTTGCTTTTTCACAATCTTTTTGGTCTCAGGCAACGACTGCAAAAGGTGCTCTGTATATACTGAATATATTCTTCCTGATTCTCATCAGTTATGAGATGGTGTTGTGGTATTATGCTAAAAAAGATAAATATCTGTATCTTGCTTCTTTGTTTTACGGGCTCTGCCTTACAAACCATCAGACAGCTATAGGGTTTTTGCCGGGCTTTTTGTTGTTTATTTGGCTTGCTGATAGAAATACATTTAAGAGAATAAAACTAATTATCGGTTGTGTATCTTTGTTTCTTGCCGGACTTACTATTTACCTCTATTTGCCTGTAAGGGCTTTAGAATACCCTCTTATCAATTCTAATAATCCGGCGGATTTAAAGGGAATGCTGGATCATATTTTAAGACGGCAGTACGGTTCTCTAAATCAGACAGCTTTTAACTTCTCAGTGTTTTTTTCCCAGTTAAAAAATATTTTTATACTTTTGAATAAACAATATACAGTGGTTCTGATTATTCTGGCCGCGGCGGGCTGCTATTATATGGCAAAACTGATCAAACCTTTGTTTTTTATGACCCTTGCGATATTTATTGTTGTTGCAGGAGGTATTGTTGTTGTTCTTAATTCTGAACTCACTCAAGCGTCAAGGGAGGTGAATAATCTTTTTTTTATTCCTCTTTATGTGTGTGTTCTTTTATGGATTGTTTTTGGAGCATTTATGTTAAAAGACAAATATAAAAATAAAATTGTATCATTTGTTCTGCTCATCACAATCCTTTTTTTCGCAATTTCCTTATTAAAGATAAATTATAGCGCTAATGACAAAAGTGATAATTATCTTGCCTATACTTATGGTGTTGACACTTTAAATTCCTGTGAAAAAAACGCGATAATATTTGGTAATGAGGACACACCGCTTTATCAATTGGCATATTTGCAGTTTGTTGAAAAAGCCAGGCCTGATGTTATAGTTTGTGATGAAAACGGTACTACGTATAGAACTTTGCTCACAAAGAGTGATAGGGGAGTGGTTTACAAAAATTATATGTCAGCGAAAGCAGAAGGCTATCTCAAAGCGGCAATAAATTCAGGCAGACCTATATATCACACTATTGAGAGCGGGGTGTTTGCGAATAAAGCTTTTAAAAAAACAGCTGAAGGAATATTGTACAGGATAAATGACAGTGGTTTTGGTTTGCGGCAAAAAACTTCAATTCCCGGCTTTAAGTATCCGTCAGATTGGCAAAAATATGATATTTTTAACAGGGATATGCTGGCCCGTTATCATATATTCGCGGCAGATTCCTTTCTTAGTAAAGGGAAAAAAGAAGAAGCGGTAAGTGAACTCAATATTGCCGCAAAAATAGCTTATGATATGGATTGGGTTCAGCATGAAATTGGAACCGTTTATGGACGTTTTAGCTGCAGCCATGAATACTTATTGCAGATGGAAAAGGCCGTAGAGCTTCACAAGACCTCTTTTGAGAGAAGAAATAATCTCGGCAATGCCTACTTGTCGTTTAACCGTTTGGAAGATGCAGTAAGGGAGTTTAAAATGGCGGTTAAAGACTCTCCGGCCATTGCTGCTCCTTACCATAATATGGGTATTGCGTTATCAGCAATGGGGAAAAGTGAGGAGGCGAAAAAAAGTTACCTCGAGGCGGCAAAATTGGGGCAGTCTGAAAGTTTTCAGGCTTTGGTTTTTATGTATATCGAGGATAAAGATCTTGAGAAAGCTTTGCCGGTTCTGGAAAAGTTATTCAGACAATATCCCGGAAAGTCTGATCTTTATGTGAGTTTGGCTATCGCCTGTGAAAAACAAGGAAAGTATCCTGAAGCTGAGAAGATTTACAAGAGTATTTTACAGGTCGTGCCAAACGATCCTTATGCAAGGGCAAATCTCGGGAATATTTATATCAATAAAAATATGGTTAACGAAGCAGTAAAAGAATATGAGTTGGCGGTGAAATATAATCCGGGGCTGGCCGATCTGCATTATAATCTTGGTGTCGCATATTTAAAGCTAAACAAACTCGCTGAAGCAAAGAACTGCTGGTTGAAGACATTGGAATTGAAACCTGATCATAAGGGAGCAAGGGAAGCGATTAAGTATGTAAAGTGAGAGTTTATAAAGTTTGTAAGGTTTTTAAGGTTTGTAAAGTTATTTTTAGCGGTGGCATATATTGAATTTAAAGAAGTAAAGAAAAACAAGTATTTTTTAAAGAATATCTTTCAAAGATTTGGACCTTATAAACGTTAAAAACTTTACAAACTTTATGAACTAGTATCTCTCTCCCAGACTTCTCAGTTGCTGTATGATTCCTTGATTATCGGGGAAGTAAGTTAAAGCTGTTTTTAATGTCCTGATAGCTCCTTCTTTGTTACCTAAGGCTTGATAAGCTCCTGAGAGATTACCATAAGCTTCAATGTAATCAGGTTTGAAAGATATTGCTTTTTCGTAGTATTTAACGGCTTCAGAATATTTTCCGAGGGAGTGCATTGCTGCAGCAGCCCCATTATATCCTATTGCAAACTCTGGATTTATCTCAGTAGCTTTTACATAAAATTTAAATGCGTTTGCATAATCTTTTTGGAAAAAGTAGCAATTTGCTGTTCCATAGTAAGCATCCACATACGCAGGGCTTTTTTGAATGGTCTTTTCAAAATACTCAAGAGCTTTCTTTAAGTCTCCCTTGGAATTGAAAGAAACACCTATATTAAAATAAGACTTAAAGTAGTTTGGCTCCAGCTTTACAGCTTCTTCATAAGCGGATATAGACTGGTCATAAAGGCCTTTTTTAAAGTAAGCAACACCTAAGTTGTTAAGTATTTCGGGCGATCGCAAAGTTGAATTTGCGGTCTCTTTATAGAGTGTTAATGCCTCATCGATAGAGAACTTCCCAAAGGCCAGTCCTATCAAGCTCATGATATTTGAACTTTCACTGCCGATTTCGGCGGCTTTTTTATAGCTTGCTTTTGCTGCCTCAAGGTTCTTTTTTTCAAAATACCTGTCGCCATCAAGCATATAATATCCGGCTGCTATTTCTTTGCACCAATAATCAAGATAGATGTTTTTGTCGTCAAGTCCGCGTTTGGTCAGTAAAGGCTGGAAGGGGAAGACAATAGCTTTTGCGCTCTTAACGCGGTAAAGTATACCTTCGCTTACCGTAGGTATATCGTCCATACCATAAATACTGCTGCCGCCAAGGCAATATATGGGTTTAATTGATGTATTTATTAAAGCCCTTTGAACCTGGGTAACACGTTTTTCATAAACCCCTGCCGGCATAAATAAAAAATCAGGACCGTAAATATTTTTAAATACTCTGCCATAATCATCATAAACCTCAATGTCCGGCCTTGCTTTTTCGACAAATTTAAAATATGCAGCAGCGAAAGTTCCGTTATCTCCTGAAACGAAAACTGTCGAGCCGGGGACGGGAGACCGGAGTATATTTACTCCGTAATCATGACAGATAAAGTTATTACTTTTATCGTTTTCAAAGTAATTTATTTTAAGAACCAATAAAATACTTAAAAGAGCAATTACTGTGATTATCGGAACTGCCAATTTGTTTTTTAATATTGTAAGTATTAAACCAGTGCCAAACAGTATTGTGACCGTAAAAACAAAATATGAGGGGATGAAGAACACTTCCAGAGTGAATTTATCAATTGCGTTCATTTGAGGATTGCTCAAAAGTAATAAACCGAAGCCTGTCAATAAAAATGTAATTAACAGGATGGAAAATAGTTTTTTTGAGAATTTGAAGAGTGCCGCTGCTCCGGGTACGGCAATAAGAACAAATATCGGTGTCATCTGGTCTGAGAGATAACTGAAGTAAAACCTTGTCTGTTCTAAAAATAAAGGAATACTTCTTTCTGAAGTCGCAAAAAAACTGTATTGTTTTCTAAGGACATGATTTAAAAAACCATAAAAAGATGCCGGATGTCCCCAGTCTATAACAGGATTTCCGGCGGATCTGATAGGAAGGTACATATATATTAATAATGCTGAAAAAATTGCAGTGCCTGCGTATATCAAACTGTATGATATTGCCTGTTTGATGGATTTTGAGTACGATACGGCATAGAGTAAAAATAAAAAAGAAAGCGGGGCTATAGTGTTATGATTTGCAAGTCCGAGTCCGTTGACCAGTGCTATCAAAATTAAGTTAATTTTGGTCATATTATTTCTGTTGGAATAAATCATATAGATAAGAGTAATTATAAAGAAAGCATTTATTGTATAAAGCGCGCCTTTTGCCATGAGTGCCTGTGCCCAGAAGGTTTTTGAAAAAGCAAAAAGTAAAGCACAAGCTAAAGGGAATATTTGACCTTTTTGACCAAGATCAAGAAAAAGCTTACTTAAAAACTGAAAAAGTATACTGACCGTCAAGGCTCCGAAAAGAACTGCTACAAGGTTGATTCTATAAGCAATAGTGGAAATAGGAAGAAAGGAAAGTGCTTTTCCTATCAGGCAAAAAAGAGGATAACCTGGAGGGTGGGGGATACCCAGGAAAAAAGCTGCAGTTATCATCTCTCCGGAATCACCGACATATACTGTCGGACAGACCGTGGCAAGGTAAACAGTCAGTGATACTAAAAAAACAATTACTCCTGCAATACTTTTCTTTTTAGTCATAATCATTAAATTAGCATAAAAAACTTTCAATTTCTACTGGAATATTAGATGTTATGTGATATAATTAAAACAAGCACTAAGGTAAAAGCTCTAAGCACTAAATAAAGAAAATAAAATTAAAGCATTAATCACTAAAAGGGAAGTTTATTAATATAAATACAAAGATTTTGTTTAGGATTTAGAATTTAGTTCTTAGAATTTGAAGTCCCTGGGGGTGCATGGATTCGACGGGGGTATTGAAGCGCGGATTGCCTGCAGAGGTGCCGTCAACCTTCTTAAAACAGGCGGCAAAACACAAACGCTAACTCAAATTTAGCGCTGGCAGCTTAAGCTGTCACGTTCCCCGGTCTTCGCCTACGAGGCCGGCTGAACGCCATTAGTAGGCTGGCTATCTAAACTGTGCTCCGGGGTTTAGGGGCGAGAAAGTTCTTGAGCTAGCTTGAACGGATTTCGTCCGTGAAAGCCGGACAGGCGAAGCCTTAATCACGGGCTATGCAGGTAGTAATCTTCGTGAATGTACTTTCGGACGCGGGTTCGATTCCCGCCACCTCCACCAATTTAAAGCTAAGCTTTAAATTGGTAGAGAATCGATAGTCGAGATTCGAGAAATATATCGATTCGGTCAACTCTCGATTTTCGATTCTCGGTTTGTTGTTCTGTATTTGTTTTGAGTTCTTTTAAAAGTAGCATGATATAAGTAGAAAATCGATAGTCGAGATTCGGTCAACTTTCGATTCTCGATTTTCGTCTTTTGTTTTATGTTCTTCAAGTTCATGTGATTTTTGGCTTTGTATCTATTTATCAGATTATATTCGTCGTTTAAAGGGGTGAAAATATGGGTTTCCTATTCGAAAAACTGGATGTATATAGAAAGTCTGTTGATTTTGCAGGTAAAATCGGCGATCTAACCAGGAATTTTCAGAGAGGTAACTATTATTTGGCAGATCAGCTTAACAGAGCTTCACTTTCAATTGCTGCAAATATTGCAGAGGGTAATGGCAGGTATCATAAACTGGATAGGGCAAGTTTCTTTAGAATATCAAGAGGCTCCGCATTTGAATGTGTTCCAATTTTAGAGATTTGTAAGCGTAAAGAACTTATTGATAACGTCAAAAATGAAGAACTGAAAAAGGATATTGAAGATATTTCCAAGATGTTGTCCGGCTTGATAAATTGTTAAATGAAATGTAAGTCAATGAAAGATTTGCTTAAAATTCTTATTTTGTATTTAGAATTTTATCCCAAGTGTTTTGCTATTTCATCATTCCCTTTACTTTTTCGATGTTTAGTTTGGAGTTTTTGTAATTTGGGTCTAATGAAAGCGCTTTCTCCCATGCTTTAATTGCCTCATTAAATTCATTAATGCTTCCGTATGAAATCCCGAGATTGTTCCAGGCCTCCACGTCTTTTGGCGTAAGTATTGTCAGGTTCTTGAAACAGTTTACTGCTTCCTTGTAGTTGCCTGTGGAATTTAGCAATAGTCCCAGAGCATTCCAGCCCTCTGCAAAGTTATGATTTATACTTACGGCTTCGCTATAGTTCTTAAGGGCGGCTCCATAGTCTTTTTGTTTTTGAAGGACACTTCCAAGACCGTACTTAGCTTCAGGGAGTTTTGGATTTAGAAAAATTGCTTTTTTAAATGCATCTCCTGATTCCTTTAACATGCTTTTTCTGTCGTAAACAGCTCCGAGATTAGTGTAAATTTCAAAGGAGTCCGGTTCTACAATGAGGCCTTTCAAGTAAAACTCAATTGCTTTGTCAAATTCACCTTTATCAAAATATGCATTCCCTACAATATAATTACCCTTGGGTATGTAGGGGTTAATAAGAAGCGCTCTCTGATAAGCATCTATAGCTCCATCTGGCATATTTGCATCCCTATATAATTGCCCGAGGTTATAAAGGTATGTGTCTCTCGGCCCGGTTTCTATAGCTTTGATGTAATATGTTATTGCCTCTTTAAAGTTCCCGGACTTATAGTATGAAATCCCCAGATTGTTGTAGGCATCTGCAAATCTGGGATCAATATCTATAGCTTTTGTAGCGTGTTCAATAGCTTTCTTATAGAACTCTTTTCTTATGTAAGATATTGCCAGGTTATTCTGAGTAGTTGCCATGTCGCCGCCGAATTCCTCGGATTTCAAGTAATAGTGTTCAGCGCTTTTTTTGTTACCGGTATCAAAAGCAACTTCGGCCATTGAAAAGTAAAAGAGGGATATAAGTTCGCGGTTCAAAAAATCCTTATAAAAAGTATTGTCTTCATACGAGCTTGTATCGTACTTGGAAAAATCAAAAGTATCAATATTTTGCCCGGCATCTTTAACTATTCTAAAAAGCACGCCGTCGGGTTTCATTTGAAAACCGGGTGCATTATTTAGATTGCTTCCGGTTACACAGTAAACCGGGGTTATTGCTTCGTTTATCAGTTTCCATTGTGTTTCGTTAAGACGCTTATAATAATTGCCAAACTCAAGACCGTGAAAATCCTTGCCATAAATATTGTCAAAAACATTCCCTGTGTCATCACGGATTATTATGTCGGGGCGGATCTTTTCTACTTTAGACAGATAACAGGTTATAAATGTTGCATTATCTCCTGCTGTAAATAAGGTGCTGTTTTTCTTTATTGTTCTGAAAAGATTTGCTCCGTATTTAAAAGCAAGCCAGTTTTTGCTCTTATCTGACTTGAAATAATTAAAAGGTATTAAGAGAATAGAAAAAATTGCGATGACTGAAACAAGTACATAAACAGGGAGCTTTTTTGGAAGAAGTATTTCTATAATAAAAAATAATCCTATAACAGAAAAGAGTGAGAGCATAAAAAACGATGGAATAAGAAAAGGATCAACAATATAAAGATCGTGAGTGTTTAAGTAAAAATTAGTGAAAACGGCAAAACCTGCGCTGGTAAAAAGAAATAACATAATGGTTAATAAAAGATATTTTTTTGAATGTTTCCAGAGGGAATATATTCCAAAAGGAAATAATATAAACAGGAAGTTCTTCTGGCTGAAGACGGCAAGTCCGTAGCCGTAGAGTTCTACGAAGAAATGTGATATGGTTCTTTTGCCCTGATCGACTATAAGATACTGTTGTCTTGAGATATGTCTTAACAGGTTCTCCATGTTCTCAGGATTTCCCCAGTTAATTACCGGGGCTGCGTTAGCTCTTACTATAAGGTAAAGATATAGTATTGCTGCGGAGACAAGTGCTGTGATCAGTATCAATGGCAGACAGACAAGTGCTCTCTTTTTATCCTGAATGAAAACAACACCGGCTGTATATATCGCAAAAAACAGGGTCAATGGCACCATTGTATTGTGATTAGCAAGACCAAGCCCGCAAATCACACCAAGTAAGACGAAGTTTTTCATGTTAAGATGCTTGGCTTCAACACTAATACGAAGGAGTATATGGAGTGCCAGAATTATTATGAGTAAATTCAGGGTGTAAAGTCCGCCTTTAGTTATTAGTGATTGATTCCAGAAGGTGAAAGAGAAAGCGATAGAAATGGCCGATAAGAATGCTGCTATATCCATAATTGCCGGTGATTTTTCCCGTGTCTCTCTAAAGAATATACAGGAAATATTTCTGAAAAGGAGATAAGAAAAGAGTATTGATAGTGCGCCAAAGAATGATGCAGTCAGGTTGACTCTATATGCGATTGTGAATAAAGGGAGAGTGCTCATGAGCTTTCCAAACATTGTGTAAAGGGGATATCCCGGAGGGTGTGGTATTCCCAGATAATAAGCGGCCGTTATCATTTCTCCTGAATCGCCCACGTAAACTGTCGGACATGCTGTTAATATATATATAGATAGAGGAAATATAAAGGCTAAAATACTTAAATATCTCGATATATTGTTTGTTTTTTTCATTTAACAAATGATATATTATTTAAACTCAAAAGTCAATCGAGACATTTCTTGCGAAACCCGTTAAAAACCGGACATTCTTACTTTGGCTTGACATTCTTGACAAAATTCTTTATAAAATTGGTAAAATAATACATAATACTCATTGGATAGTAAAGGATTTGAACCGTAAAAAATATGGATTTATTTACATGGAGTTACTATGGGTTGGAGAGAATCGGAGGCGTTGGAGTTTAAAAAATCCACCTCTGAATTAAAAGAAGCGGTTATATCCATTGTTGCTATTTTAAATAAACATCAGGCAGGTGAATTATATTTTGGCGTAAAAAACGACGGGGAAGCAGTTGGTCAGCAAATCGGCTCGGAAACCATCAGAGACATATCCAGGGAAGTAGCCAACGGCATTGAATCTAAAATATATCCATCAATTACAAAGATTAAACTAAAAGGCAAGTCCTGCATCAAAGTCCATTTCAAAGGAAAAGAAACGCCATATTATGTTTACGGCAGGGCATATATCAGAGTCGAGGATGAAGACAGGAAGATGAGTGCCAAAGAACTGGAAAACTTTATCCTTGAAAAGAATAAAGACAAGTTTAAATGGGATTCTGAAGTCTGTCCTGATGCAAAGTTGAGCGATATAAGCCCTAACAAGTTGAAAGTATTCCTTAAATCGTTTGGTCTTAAATATGACGATATAAAGAACTCTCTGAGCAAATTGAACCTTCTTCGGCAGGGAAAGCTTTTGAATACAGCCATTATACTTTTTGGCAAGAAGCCGCAGAATTTTCTCAGAAATGCCAAGTTAAGGTGTGGTGTATTTGCCACTACAGATACCGTCACGCCTATTGATATGAAAGATTTTGAGGGAGACCTTTTCACACTAATACAAAGAGCTGAGGAATATATCCTTGAGCATATAAACGTCGGAATGCGTCTTGAAGGTTTTAAAAGAGTAGACGTCCCAGAAATTGATAAAGCGGCATCCAGGGAAGCGGTAATCAATGCGTTCTGCCACAGGGATTATTATAATGATGACTCGGTTCACGTCGCTATATTCAGAGACCGTCTTGAGATTAGGAGTCCTGGTCTTCTTTACGGAGGGCTGACGATAGCCAAAATTAGAAAATGTAAATCTTCAGAAAGAAGAAACGAAACTTCTTGCTGATATGTTCCATCGTGTTCATTTTGTTGAAAGATGGGGAAGGGGAATAAAGTTAATCTTGTCCAAAGAACCGACTGCCGATTTTGAAGAAATAGGACGGCAGTTCTTTACTGTTTTTAAAAGGAAAGATGTTATGGGTAGTGTTTCTGAACAGACTACCCATAAGACTGCCCAAAAAATACTGGATTTAATAAAACAAAATCCCAAAATAACAAGAAAAGACCTTGCCAGTAAAATTGGGGGGATAACTGAAGATGGAATAAAGTATCATTTGGCAGAATTGGTTAGAGCTAAAATAATAAAAAGGCGTGGAGGCAGAAAAGAAGGGTATTGGGAAATTATTAAGTAACCAAACAGGGGGGTAGATGAGAAAGAGAAGGGTTTTCAAGACAAACAAGCGTGATAAAAGTTCTCTTTCTGAAGATAAAAATAATAATTCTCCTAAACAAGAAGAGCATTCAATTCACAAGGCACAGAATACTCCAAATATTAATAGTTTATTGAGTAGTGATAACAAGGAGAGAGATGAGGAAGAAGATATTAATTATTGCTTTATTTGTTGGATTATTCGTTATTATGGTTTTGGGTATTCCGTATATCGCCAAGACTCTTGATGAAGCCAGAAAAGGTGCGACAAAAGGTAATAGAGCGGCAATATTAGCTGCTGTATCTATTTATTATAGTGAAAATAATGGCAAGCGGCCGGTTAATTTAGATGCCTTAATCCCAAAATACATAGAACAGATACCGGAAGAGCCAATATCAAAAAGTAATAAGAATGTTACAAGATTTGATGGAACTGGCGGGTGGTATGATAATCCCGAAATGTTGGAAATAAAAGCAAATGTAAAAGGCAATGTTCAATAAGAAAAAGGAGTGATAAATGCAAAAAATAATATTGACGATAATGTTTTTATCCTTAATTTCGCCAATGACACACAGAGCGTTTTGGCAAAAACAGTTTAATTTTTAACTATAGTTTTGACTTTACTAAAAGCCTTTTAAATGCTAGAATATTCATCGTTGGTGTTTAATTTGTCATTGTTCTTATGCGGGAGTACCATAAACCATTCACTGTGTTCAGGTATATGGCAAGGCTCAGTTGGTAGAGTGTTACCTCCCAAAATGTAAACGGATAATAAGTGGGTATACTTGCGAGTGAGAAGGGAGTCGGTTTTCCCTGAGCGGCAAACGAGCAGAGTACAGTTTTCCTAAATATGAAAAACTGATAGAGCCGGGAAGCAGAAGTATTTGAAATAAAGGAATTATAAAAAACGCGGGAGTAGCTCAGTTGGTAGAGTATCAGTTTTCCAAACTGAATGTCGCGGGTTCGATCCCCGTCTCCCGCTCCAGATTTGCTGCGCAGCAAAAAATCTGGAGAGCAATTGAACAATGGAAAGTAGAACAATAGAAGGTCAATTACTATTTATTTGCAGTTTCTCTGTTTTTCAGTGTTATTTGCTTTTGAAATAAATAATAATACATTAAATGTAAGACTTTGGACTTTATAGACATTATGGACTTTTAGACGTTATTTGTTTTGGGCAGGTTGCGGAGTTGGTCAATCGCAATAGACTGTAAATCTATCGGCTGTTAGCCTTCGAAGGTTCGAATCCTTCCCTGCCCACCAAAATATGTGGCTTATTGATAGTTATATTCCTTGTCTGATTGGATGATTCAAAGGTTGGTAGTTAAATGTCCTGGAGAGATGATCATTTTTGTTTTGCCTGCGGAAAAAATAATCACGACGGGCTTAAGCTGGACTTCAAAGTGGAAGGCGAGAAAATATTCACCGAATATACTTTTCCTAAGAAATTCCAAGGTTATTCTAATGTCGTGCATGGCGGAATGCTTTCATTGGTACTTGACGAGGTTATGGTAAACCTGCCCTGGAAAAAATACAATAGTCCTGTAGTCAGTGCGGAACTGAATATCCGTCTTCGAAACCCTGCAATGGTAGGAGAGAAAATAGTTTTTTCAGCCGAAATAGAAAAAGAAGTCAGGAATATAATATTCGTGAAAGGTTCAGCTGTTTCTGAGAGCGGGGAGTTGATCGCAACCTCTACAGCGAAATGCATAAAGGTGGATTTGGAGACTTTGGAAAAAGAACTTAATAACAGAGAGAAATTTATTGCTTGAAAGGAGCATAATATGTTAGAAAACGCGGATAAAGTATTCTATCCGAAGTCTATTGCGCTGATCGGGGCTTCAACCAAGGAAAATACGCTGAGTCGTACTATTTTCACTAATCTCATAGAGGGCGGATATAAAGGGATCCTTTATCCTGTGAATCCAAAAGCCGAATCTATACTCGGTGTAAAATGCTATCCATCCGTAACTTCGATACCTGATAGCGTTGATCTGGCCATAATTGTTATTCCTTCCAATTATATTCCGGCTTCATTGGAAGAATGCGGAAAGAAAGGGATTAAAGGTATTATTATTATCTCGGCTGGATTTAAAGAAGTCGGAGGGGAAGGGGTGGTTCTTGAAAAACAGGTTGTGGAAATAATAAAAAAATATGATATGGCATTGATTGGACCTAATTGTCTGGGTGTTATCAATCCGGATTCAAAGTCTTCAATGAATGCGGCTTTCGGGAAGTTTATGCCCAAGCCCGGGAATATTGCCTTTATTACTCAGTCAGGCGCTTTGGGCACGGCGATACTTGATTATGCTAAAGGTTTAAATATCGGGTTTTCCAAGTTCGTCTCTATGGGCAATAAAGCAGGACTTAAAGAAATGGACCTGTTGAAATATCTTAAGGATGACCCGGTTACCAAGGTGATAATCATGTATGTTGAAGATATGTCCAACCCTAGAGAGTTTTTAAAGGTTGCCAGTGAGATCAATGACGATGTAAATAATATGAAACCTATAGTTGCGATGAAATCCGGAAGAACGGCAGAAGGTGCAAAAGCCGCCTCTTCCCATACCGGAGCGCTTGCCGGCTCAGATGAAATGTATGAAGCTTTATTTAATCAATGCGGGGTGATACGGGCAAATACCGTAGAAGAACTGCTTGACGTTTCCCTGGCTTTTGCGCACATGCCCATACCCAGAGGAAATAGAGTATGTATTGTGACTAATGCGGGTGGTCCCGGAATCATGACGACCGATGCAGCAATTAAATTTGGATTGCAACTTGCCAAACTGGATCCTGCAACTATTACCGAACTGAGAAAAAAACTTCCGCCGACTTCAAATTTTAATAATCCGATTGATGTTATAGGGGATGCCCAGCATGACCGGTATGAATGGGCGCTTGAGCATATAATGAAAGACAAAAATGTGGACTGTGTAATTGTACTTCTAACACCTCAGTCTGTAACTGATGTTGAAGAGATTGCGACGTCGGTAGTAAAGTGTGTCAAAGGTACCAAGATACCCGTTCTGGCTTGCTTTATGGGTATAGTAGATGTTTCAAAGGGTATTGATATATTAAAAGAAAACAATATCCCTGTTTACAGATTCCCGGAAGAAGCTGCAATGACGATGTCTGTTATGTATAAATATGGTCAGAATGTTTTTGCTCCAAAGACAGAGGTCATTCAGTTTAAGGCTGACAAAGCGGCGGCGCTTAAAGTAATTGAGAAAGCAAAAAAAGACGGAAGGAAATATCTTCCTGAACTTGAATCTTTGGAAGTTTTTAATGCGTATGGGTTTCCCACGCTTAAATCCTTTCTCTGCCCTACCTCTGAAGAGGCGGCAAAACGCGCAAATGAAATAGGTTATCCGGTTGTGATGAAGATCGTGTCTCCGGATATTATTCATAAAATAGATGTAAAAGGTGTAAAAGTCGGTTTGGAGTCTGAACTCGAAGTAAAGGGCGCATATGCTGAGATGATGCAGAATGTAAAAATTCTTAAACCTGAAGCAAAGATCTGGGGTGTAAATATACAGCAGTGCGCGAAACGCGGAGAGGAAGTAATAGTCGGAGCCAAAAGAGATGATTCCTTTGGCCCTCTTATTATGTTCGGGTTGGGCGGTTCTTTTGTCGAAGTTATGAAAGATGTGAGCTTCTCTATTGCACCTGTCAGGCTTTCAATGGCACAGAAGATGATAAGATCGGTAAAAACCTATAAAATTCTGGAAGGTGTAAGAGGTAAACCGGCCTGTGATACGGATGCCATAGCTGATTGCATCTGCCGTCTTTCCCAGTTGATGATGGAATGTGAAGATATAGCAGAGGTGGATATGAATCCGATCATTGTACATGCAAAAGGACAGGGTTGTAAGCTCGCAGATGCAAGGATAATACTTAAGTAAAAAAGTTTTTTCCGGCGGCAGGGGAATATTTTCCCTGCCGCTTTTTTACAGAACTGGAAATGGAAAAGGAGAAATATGATAAAGCCGGTGATCACAGGTTCATTCTTTGATTTTAAACATCATTCTGCTTTTGACGGGAAATATTGGGTGGATAAAACCGCTCTCTTTACCGATGAAGATTGGAAATTAAAGATACGGGAGATGAAGGAACTCGGTATTGATACGGTTGTAATAATGGCAGTTTCTCTCCACGGTAAGTCTTTTTTTAAGTCAAAGTTATTCCCGAAATATGAGATTAAAGCTACTGATGCTTTAAAAGCGGTGTTAGAGCAGGCAGGCGAACTGAATATGAATGTTTTTGTGGGAGTAGGCTGGGTAACCGAGCAGTGTGTTGATTATCCGACTGAAGATTGGCAGGTGGAGAAATCCGAAAAGCTGATAAAAGAGTTGGATGAAGGTTATGGCGGGCTAAAGGCGTTTAAAGGCTGGTACATTCCGTATGAAAGCGGTATAAAATCATATTTTGAAGAGCTTTGCGTAGACAAACTTGAAAAAATTACGCGCTATATAAAAACAATATCTAAAAAACCGGTGCTTATCGCTCCTTATGTTACAGGACAGCCGGTTAATGATGAAAAGTATATTTCACAATTACAAAGGCTAGGAGTAGATATAGTTGCTTATCAGGACAGTATTGGCGTAAGGTGGAGAAAACCTGAAGATACTACTTCTATGTATAAGAATCTAAAAGAGATCCACGACAAAACAAATATCAAACTCTGGACAGACCTGGAAGTTTTCGAATTTGAGGGTGACGTCTATAAGTCCGGTCTTATTCCTGCGGACATAGAAAGAATAAAAAAACAGCTGGTAAATGAAGCTCCTTTTGTTGAAAAAATACTTTGCTATCAGGTCCACGGCTTAATGGATAAACCCGGAAGCAAAAAACCTCTTGGTGTTTTTGCCGCACAGAAACTTTATGCGGATTATCAGAAGTATAGGAAAGGGGATGCAACACAATAAAAAATAGTCCACTAAATCAGGAGAGGCTAGTTATTCTTTTTTCGTGAGTAACATGAGCAACGTGGAACGTGCTACGTCTATTATGCCAACCTTTCCAGTTCTTTACTAATTACCAGTTGAGCCCTGGGAAGATGATAACAGCCTTTCCACTTGCCGCCTTTTAAAGGAAGGAGTACTTCGCCTCTGCGGTTTAAATAACCGTACCATTCACCGTATTTTTCGTCGTGGAAGTGTTTCCAGCTGTAGTTGTGGATTATTTCGAACCACTTTAGCATGTCTTTTCTGCCGGTAAGACGGTAACCTTTGATTAATGTTATCAGAGCTTCAAGGTGTACCCACCAGAGTTTTTGGTCCCACTCAAGCTGTTCTACAGGGTTTCCTTTTACATCCATGAAATAATATATTCCGCCGAATTCTTTGTCCCAGCCGAATTTCAGGGTGCGCATCGCGATATCGCAGGCTTTTTCAATATTCTTTTGGTCGTTTCTTCTTTCGAAAAGGTCCATCATAAACCACATTGCTTCAATCGTATGTCCGGGATTAATAAGGCGGCCTTTGTAAGAGTCTGAATGAGAACCGTCCGGTGAAACATACTCAAAAACCAGACCTGTTTTTTTGTCATAAAAAATATTCATTACATTGTCTATGGCATCGTCAATCGATCTTTCCACAAGTTTTTCATCAAGTAACGGTTCAAGTTCAAGCACCAGATTGCTTAATATCATTGGTATCGCAAAAGACATAAGGGGTCTTGTGCCGGGGTAAGCTTTTGAATATTGTCCTGCCGGATTTCCCCGTTTCTTTAAAATATTATAAAACGTCTCAAGAGCAACCCTTTCAGCTTTCTTATCCCCGGCTGCCATTGAATACTGTGCCAGTCCCATGCAAGCAAAGCAATCCGAGAATATATTGTAAGGATGAGTGAGAGGTGTTCCTTTTTGGTTCAAGGAGAAATACCAGTTGCCTTTTTTGTCTCTCCCGTGTTTTAGTATAAAATCAGCTCCGGATTTTGCAATATTTAACCAGCTTTCGCGTTTTTCAAGGCGATTGTAGAGCATTGAGAACGTCCAAAGCTGACGGCCTTGGAGCCACATGAATTTGTCCGTATCGTAAACTCTTCCATTACGGTCAATACAAGTGAAATACCCTCCGTATTTTTTATCAAGAGAGTACTTTTCCCAGAAAGGAATAGTATCGTTAAGAAGCTGCTTTAAGTAGAACTCTGACAAATTTTGAAAGTTTTTCATATTGTATTTTAACAGAATAAATCAGAATGTCAAACAAAAAAATATTAAGTGCATAATTGTTGAGGAGGTTATTCTTTTACTGTATTGAGGAAACTCTGCTATAGCTAAAAAAAGACTGTAAAGCAGACTGATCAAAAAGCAACTGATCAAAAACAACTTGACAATTCCACAATAAAACTGATATATTACACTACCTTTAAATCCAACACCGAGAGGTTGGCAAGGAGTCAGATGAAAGTAGTTTGTTTGGGAAATATGAGTGCCTTTTTAACGGAAAACTCCGTTAGAAGGGCTTTTTTTTTGATTTGTATCAGCGCAATCAGCCTTTTAATCTTATCGAAAAATCCGCCTAAAATTACTGGCGGATGCGTAATCTCTTGCGTGGGAGGGTTTCTATGTCAAAAAAGATAATGGATAAGGACGGTCTCGGTAAGACTCTGGCGCGTTTGGCTCATGAAGTGATAGAAAAGAACGATAATTTGGATGAGATAGCGCTTGTTGGTATAAGAAGCCGTGGAGACCATATTGCGGCGAGGATAGCTTCTCGCATAGAAAAGATAAGCGGGAAGACTATTCCTGTCGGAGCAATCGATATTACTTTCTATAGAGATGACGTGGGTTTGAAGATTGCAAAGGATGCGCAACCTACCGATGTAAAATTCAGTATAGACGGGAAGAATATCATCCTGGTTGATGATGTCTTGTATACCGGAAGAAGTACCAGAGCGGCAATAGACGCTCTTCTTGATCTTGGAAGACCAAAAAAAATACAGCTCCTGGTGCTTATAGATAGAGGTCATAAGCAGCTCCCTATTCATGCTGATTATGTCGGAAAAAATATCCCGACTTCGTTTAAAGAAGTCGTTGAGATTCGACTGACTGAACAGGACAGCGAAGATAGTATAACTTTAGTTTAATGCAACGACTAATAACTAAGCACTAAATTTGAAACAAGCACTAAGGTCAAAGCACTAAGCACTAAACGTAAGGAAGTTTATTAATATAGGTACCATGATTTAGTTTAAGATTTAATTATTAAGTATTCAGACTGTGTCGCAATTATTTCTAGAAACACCGTTCTTTGACAACTGGAACCAAGAAGCGGTTTTTTAACCGAACTTAAACATTTTTCCCGGAT
>MFGV01000048.1 GCA_001778375.1 Candidatus Firestonebacteria bacterium RIFOXYD2_FULL_39_29 | reverse complement strand
TCTTCCATTGGACACCTCCGTCCCTGAGACGGTTCCTATATTAGCACCATCTCTTCTTTGTGTCCACTGCTTTGGGGGAATTGTACTTTGCCAAAACAAAAACAATTTAATAAACAATACTTGCTCAATTTTGTATTGAAAATATTCAAATACTTTATATATTACTTTTTTATTGCCAATTTGCATTTGAATCCTTTACTTATAAATTAATTTTTCTTAAATATACTGTTGGATTGTTTGCCAAATATCCCTCAGAGTTATAAAATAAGTTTTTATCATAACTTGATGTTATCTCTCTCTGCCGGCTCAGCTCGTAAGTATACAATATCTCATATTTATGCTTGTTTTCAAACACCCATTGATTAAAATATTTTGATTCTCCATTTTTAACAAACCATTTTGCCTTTGGTTCCTTGTCTAGAGGATATATGTCGTGAATGTGAATAATAGATCCGGGCCGCATAGCTTCGAGAATACCAGATTCATCAAGATACCATTTTGCAAACTCACAACTATGATCAGCATCTATAAATAGAAAATCTATTTTTTTGAATTCTTCTCTGTATTTTTTCACTGTATTCCTAAAATCACCTAGCTCAAATTTCCAGTTTTTAAGCTTACCTGAATATTTGCGGATATTTTTTACAATATCAGCGCTATTATTATTAATATCAAAACTAATATGCTCGCAATTTTCCGGCAAGGCTCTTTGAATAACAGCAGTGCTTAAGCCTTTGCAAGGTGCGCACTCAAACACCGTCTTAATCCCAAGATATTTTATTAATCCATATAAAACTCTTTGGTCAAAAACATCATACCCGCCAACAAGTGTCCCGCCATACGATTCAAGCCCAAATAATACTTTTTTGAAGAACTTCTCATCTTGGATTGAGAGATCCAAGCACTTCCTAATTATTTCTAAGCTAGTGATCTCATTGAACTTCGGAGTGCTTAATAGAATATCAATATTCTTCAATGCTTCTTTTGCTTTTCCCATAATGAAATATCTTCTATATTTGCCAAAAATAATATTTCTAATTTTAATAAACAGAATAATTAGACTTCGCTTAACTCCATTTTTTATTATTTTTTCGAGTATTCGCATATATATTGTCCGTTTCCCTTAAATTGAATTTTAATCATAAAATAGTTTCTGCTTTAAACTTTATTTCCTTCAGCTCTAAAAACACTTTCAGTTCTCCAAAACAATAAATAGTAATACTATAGATTAGGAAACCAACAAGTATAGATACATATAGATTAGGAATATTAATAAAATATAAAAATATACCCATAATTATTGCAGCAATCGCAGGCAGTTTAATAAGAGAATAATATCTTGTATTAACAACTTTCCTATATTCCCTAAGCCAGAAGAAGAATAACGCAGATGTTGGAACTATTGTTGAAATAGCAGCCCCTTCTATTCCATATTTTGGTATCAAAATTAAGTTAAGCAACACATTTAGGACTGAGTTTATAAAAACCATTTTAAGCAAAGTACTTTCTTTCCTTTTTATCATAATAACGTAGCCAAATATTCCACCTATATAGCTTGTTAATAAATAAACCAGCAAGAGCCGAAAAGTTAGCACGCTATTTATATAACCTGTTCCATAGAGATGCAAAATAATTTTATCAGCCAAAATTAACCCACCAATAAAAATAGGCAGAGCTACAATTGCCATAATCTTAATTGCGATAGAACAAACTTTTTCAAAACTTTCTATTTTGTTAACAAGATTAGACATTGTCGGATATAGGGTTACAAAGAATAAGTCGGCTATAGTCTGTATCATATAAATAAGCCGAAAGGCGGCATTGTATAGTCCTACAGAGAGATCACTGGTCATAAATGATAGAAAAAGAATGCTTGAATTGTTACAGATTTTTATCAAAATGGTAGAAATACCGATAGGTATAGATGAGCGTAATATTCCGGCAAACAATTTCTTTTTAAAAATGTACTTCAGTCGACCGAAAACGCGTATATATATTATGTATTCCATAACTATCGTAATTGAAGTTGAAAAGATTTGCATAATTGGAAGCATAAGAATGCTCGTAGAATATCTTAAGAACATCATTAAAACTCCGAACATAACTATGTTATTGATAGTTCTTGAAGCCGCAGTTAACTCCAATTTTTCATGAGATGAGAATATCCAATTAACATTGAAAGCTGAGAGGAACATATTCACGCCATAAAGCAATATGAGCCACAGTTTTATATCTTTATACCCAATTATTAAAGCTGACACTATTATCAATATTAACGCCAAAATAGAAAGAACAATTCTCAATATTAACACATTTGAGTAATATGCATTTCTTAAAGACCTATTTTTAGATAAGTTTCTTATCGCGATAGATTCGATACCTAGACTTGCTAACACAGAAAAGTAGTCAATAAAAACCGTTGCAAACGATACAAGTCCAAAAACAAGAACATCAAATTTTCTTGCAATAATTATCAGAAGAGCAAAACTCATGAATTTGTTTATAACATTTGAGGAGTATGTTGATATTATGTTCTTTACTATTTTATTCATTTCTTCCTTTATTAATCACATATAGTGATTCAATCATGCCTATTCCCATATAGATTGTGGTCTGATTACCAAGAAAGCCACTAAAAAGCCCTTCAATTGAATTATATATAAATAAAACAAGCGCTATTCTCATATATAAGGCATTCTTATTACTGCCTTTGCTTACAATAAAAGCATGCCTAATCACAATGTTTAACAGTAACACAAGAAAGACAAATCCTATTATTCCAAACTCCGCTAATATCTCCAATATTATATTATGAGGAAATCCGCTTCCACCAACGGAGTTTCCCATTCCTACACCTGTGACGGGGTTTTGAAGGAACTCGTTAGTCGCTTGATCCCACATTGTAATCCTTTGGTATACAGAACTTGCTTCGCTAATCTGTGCTTCATCCGAAAATGTATAGGCATAAAAATCTGTTACTTGCGATGGTAAAATATAGACAATAAGAATAGAAAATAGGCTAAAAATTGATATATACAATATTTTAGATTTTAATTTGATTTTTGACAGAAATAGTAGATAGAATATTATACACGCCGCCAAGCTTGCAACCGCTCCGCGAGATCCGCTTCTCAATAAAAGAAATAGCGAAATAATAATCGCCACCAAATTTATGTATATATTTTTTTTTGTTTCAATCGTTCTGATTCCTAATATTACTATCAATATTGCAAAAGTAATTCCAAACAGTATTGGATTATCAGGTACATTTTCAAATTTGTATAAAGAGAATCTCGAGGAATGGGCATGAATAGGATTAAATATTAATTCGAGTAGCGATGGAACGATTAACAATGCGGTAACAATTATCACAAATACGAAGAATCTCCTTATATTTTCCGTCTTACTTAAAAGACGCATTGAATAATAGGGAG
The DNA here is from genome assembly GCA_001778375.1 of Candidatus Firestonebacteria bacterium RIFOXYD2_FULL_39_29. Taxonomy (NCBI): domain Bacteria; phylum Candidatus Firestoneibacteriota; species Candidatus Firestonebacteria bacterium RIFOXYD2_FULL_39_29. Next base: position 21,705 of record MFGV01000048.1, on the reverse strand, counting down.
TAATTACAAGTAACGGAAAAAGAGTCATCTTCTGAATTGAACCAGGATTGTCTGATGAAAACATCAGAAAACTAAGATAGTACAGGACAAAATAGACGGTCATCAATATATCAACCATCGTGACTCTTATCTCCTTAAAATACTTCATTCCACCTACTATTGAGGTAAATGCGAGCATCCCATAAAAACCGCCCGTAAGCAAGGAATTAGTATTAAAACCAGCTTTATACACAACATAAAAATAAACGAATAACCCATTAAATAACAGGGCCATCGGCAATTCATAGTGTTTTGTCAAGACAAACGAAAGTATTAATGCAAAGGTAAGAAATATAATTAATATGTCCATTCTCGCTGAAATATAACCTATAGACAGCGCAATAACTCCGCATAAAATAGAATACAACAATGCTTTATATATATCTTTAATATCTTTCATTACCTGTAAGCAATCCTATAATAAAATTAGCATTATCCTCGGAATATTTAATCTTTGAAAGCTTCAATGCCTTTTGAGAATACATCTCTCTCTTCTTTTGCTCTCTAAAAAGCATCAGAATTGCTTCTTTTATTCCATCTTTAACAGGTTCATTAACAATTATACCGGCATTTAATATTGTTTCAGGAATGCCACCTCTTTTTGTTGCAACAATGGGAAGCCCCATAGCCAAAGCTTCCAAAAGAACCCTTGGTCTTGGATCTTCCCATAAGGAAGGAACAACGATTATATCTGCAGCAGCTAAATAATTTGGAATATCCATATTAGCAATCTTGCCCAGCATAAGTATCCTTTTATTAACCGCTGCCGTTCTCTTAATGTACTCCTCTAACAAACCCGCTCCAGCAAAAGCGAAATAAATATCTTCCTTTATTTCCGTTGCAATCTCCACCAAAAGACCCGGACCTTTTTCTTTTGCAAACCTGCCCATAAATAAAACTACAAATTTTCCATTAAGCGCTGTTTTTATTTTTGCCGCTGTTTTATCTCTCTGATAAAATATATCAGCATTGACCCATTGATCGTATACTGTAACTTTTAAAGGATTTATTCCTAAGTCTATTATCTCATTTCTAGAAATACTTGACACAGCAAGAATATGATCAAGCCCATTCAATGTCCATTTGACTATTTTATTCCTAAATTTAGATCGACCCAGGCTGTTGTATAAATGGTGAGTTGTAAATATAAATCTTTTATTCCTAAACGCATATTTCAATATAACAAGGAAAGGAGAATAGCCATGGCCGTTCACTATTTCTATTTTTCTTCCATTAATCAGCATAAAAGCAAGAGAGGTGAAAAATAATATTGAGTTTTCAAGAACAAACCTCAGCTTTATTATTCTAAGTCTTTCAAGCCAAAATTGAGGTACTCTAAAAATACACATGTCTTTATTTTGCTCTATTATTTTTACACCTTTTACTCCGGAAGGCTTCAGTGTAATCACATAAACATGAAAACCTGATTTTACCAGACTCCGGCATAGATCATCCAGATGCGTCTGGATGCCACCAAGACTAGGCAGGAACGAACTGCTTATGATTAATATTTTATTCTTCATATTTTTTTAAAAATATATCGGCATTATGTGAGCTATAGTATTTTTCTGCATACGTTCTAGCAGTAGCTGATAGTTTAAATAATTTTTCTTTATCATCTTTAAGCTCTCTTAACGCCTTTTCTATGTTCGACCGGAATGATTGACTGACAATTATCCCAACTTCAGGACTGACAATTTCAGGTATTCGGCCGATATTTGTTCCTATAACACTTACTCCGCAAGAAAAAGCCTCTATAATGACCCTCCCAAATCCTTCCTTCTCTACCGTTGGTATTACTAAAATGTCTGAAGCGCATAAGTACTGAGGAATTTTCGAGTTTTCTAAGTCTCGGATAAGGAGCAGGTTAGCACAAGTATTTGCTAACTCAAACAACTCCCGATATTTGTTTCCATCACCAATAATAATAAAAAAAACATCTTTTAGATTCTTTATTAGGTCAATCATGATATCTATGCCCTTTGAATGTTCTAACCTTCCGACATAAACAACTGTAAATACTTGCTTTAAACCTAAGACTTGTCTACACTTACCTTGGTCCTGCTTAATAAATATTTTGTTATTTACCCAGTGTGTATAAACACTTATCCTCTTTGCATTTACACCAATTTCTACTAATTCATTCGCAGATTCTTTTGAAACACAAAATATATGATTATACTTATTTAGAACTCTTCGAATAACTCTATTGCTGAGCTTTCTGTCATTATATTTAAAAATATTATGAGTGCTTAAATATATCTTCTTTTTAAAAATCTTTCCAAGGACATAGACAAGGAAGCTGCTCGCAAAACTTTGCGAATGAATGACCTTTACTTCCTTATTTTTAAAAATCAGAAAATATAGGCAAGGAAATAGCAACAAAATGTTCTCATATATAAATCTAAGCCTACCTGTAAAAATAAATCTTTTCCACCCCAAAAGAGGCATGCGAAATACATAAAAACTTTTATTTTTTTCAAAGTACTTGTCTTTTCTATTATTTATAATGGGTTGACAGGTTGCAATATAAGCCAAATATCCCTTTTTTTCCAGAACAGAACATAGGTCATCTAAATGGGAGGCAATGCCGCCAATATCAGGAGAGAACGATGGGGTAACAATCAATATGCCAATTTTCATTTTTTTCCAATAAGAACCAAAGCATAACCGAAGTAGGCGTCTATTATGGTACCTTTTTCTTTCTTAATCTTACTTATGTAATATTTATTTTTTATCTTAAATATTTTTTTAAAAATAACAAAAGGATTTATCCTGTAAATAAGGCAATAAAGATAATTTAGAGAATACATTATAGAGTCTCCAATGAAATAATAATCATTAATTTGATTACTTACACAATATTTTCTTAATTCATTCCTGGTAAATGGATATTCTTCCACCGGATATTTGCCAAAAAATTCAAAAACGGTTTTATAAAGCATGTAGAACGGATTATACTTGTTTGGAACAGAAATTATAACTACTCCCCCAGCTCTAACAAGGTCAAGATGGGCCTTTAGCACATCTGTTCTTTGCTTACCTTTAAAATGTTCGGCTAGCCCAAAAGACATGCAAACATCAAACTTGCTAAAAAGAGAATGGTCCATATGGAAAATGTCAACTTGGGAATATTCTGCCTTAACCTTATTTTTTTCAAAGAATATCTTGCTTCTATCTATAGCTGTTTTTGAATAGTCAAGAATTCTTGCTTTAGCTCCATTTCGCGCCATTATGGCAGAATAAGTACCCATCCCTCCCCCAATTTCTATGCTACTAATTCTGTCTATTGACCCAAAATGCTTCTTTAGCCCCTCTTCTATTCTTTGCCATCGAATACTCTTTATCTCTTTTTCAAGTATATAGTTATCATCTTCTTCATTTACAGGGGAATCCCAAAGTCCATCCCAATACTTTAAATTACTTGGCTTTTTCATTATTCCGCCTGATCAACTCTTTCAAATATACGAAGAAGAAACCAATAACCATAGAAACCACGAGTGCTATTGACATATTTTTAGAAAGTGATGGCTTGGATTTATGCTCCGGAGGCACAGCTCTGTCTAGAATTCGTACTACCGGTTTTGCAGTTGTTATCAAAAGTTCATTATTCATAACATCTAAATAGCTGACATAATAATTTGCTATATCTGCAGATAGTTGAGGATCTTTGCTTTCTATTGAAATATTGATAGACTTTTCTTTTGTAACAACAAATGTAGCAGCTCCGCTAAGAAATGACAACGCAGATTCCGTTGATTGTGTATATAAAATATCCTTAAGGTTAAATTTATTTATTATAGCTTCTCCCATTTTACGACTTTTAAGCATGGACAAAACTACATTTGTACTGTAATTTCCTCCAAACATATCTGAAACTGCGGCTCCTAAATATCCACCAATCATACTACTTTTACCGCTTTGCTGCTCCATTTCCGGAGACAATACAGTTGCCGTTGCTATGTATTTTTTTGGAGTAAGAATTGTAAAAACAAAAGATGCAACTAATGAACCACACACGATGATAATAATAATTCCTAAATTCTTTTTAAAAGCTTTACAGAGTTCAACGAGACTTATTGAGTCAGTATTATTTTCCATTATTATTTTACCCCCAAGTCAAATATTATTAGTCAGTTTCTAACTTCAATAAATATTTAAAATACTCATACAAATACGCTTTCAGTGAGAAATCTCATTTTATCTACTAATTACTGAAACGCCTACGGCAGTATTGTAGAAAATCGCAGAGAAGCTTGTACAAATTATGTTCCAATAGTCGAGTAATGTGGGTTCGAATAATTCGTCGGACATTTAAAACCTCCCTTAATAGCATTTACGATTTACGAATGACGATTGACTCCGCCCTTAAGCTTGGCGGACTGTCTCGCCCTAACAACTGGCTCGCAGAATTATTTTCCTTTAAAAAATACTTTTGTAGTTGCTCGATTTAGGCCGTGCCGGCGAAGGCGAGCGGCCTGATTAATCAGGCGACTACGGGTAAAGACAAATACACTGAACCTTCCCGCCACAATGTGGCGAGGTCTAACGAGATCCCCGATAAAAGCCCTCCAAAAAGACCGGCGGGCAAAAGCAAAAAGACTGCACTCGGGGACGACAAAACAAATACTTATTTTCCTTTAAGAAACTTTGTTATTTCTTTTTTCTTGGGTAGTTCTAATTGATATTTCTTTACAAAAAGCTTGTTGTCCATGCCTGCCAAGGCAAACTCGACCATTTCATGGTTTTTTTGTGTGCATAAAAGAATTCCTATAGGCGGATTGTCGCCTTTTGTCATTTCACACTTTTTATACCAGTTAACATATGTATTCAGCTGACTTACATTCTCGTGTTTGAACTTATCCGCTTTTAATTCTACAAGAACATGGCATTTTAAAACACGGTGGTAAAACACAAGATCGACAAAACAATATTCTCCACCGATATTTATTCTTTTTTGTCTGGCTTCAAAACAAAAACCATAACCCAATTCAAGCAGGAATTCCTGAAGTTTATCCAGCAACGCACTTTCAAGATCGGACTCTTTAACGACTTCTTTTGGTTTCAGGCCCAGGAACTCAAAAACATAAGGATCGCGTATGACAAGCTCCGGCTTATTTTGTTCTGCTTTTTTCGATACCAGCCCAACAAGTTTCTTTTTGTTTGTGGAAAGCCCAAGGCGCTCATAATAAAGCGAATTTATTTGCCGTTCAAGTTCTCTTACCGACCAATTGCCGCGAATGCATTCGTGTTCGTAATACAAGCGCTTTGAAACATCATCTATTTCTATAAGCTCAGCAAAATGAGTGAATGACAGCTTTTCTATAAGATTTTTTACCGGAATCATCAATTGTGGAGTCACTGACTCCATTTTCTTTTGTTTTTTAACTGGTATTAACTTCATTTCCGGTACAAATTGTGGAGTCAGTGACTCCACAATTTGAGGATAAATTTGATAAAACTTACAATAACGGTATAATTCTCGCCGATCACATCTTGATAAGCCATTGTTTATTAGCTTTTCCGAGAGCGTATCCATAAGCAAATCACCGTATTTTGCTCTGTCAGTGCCTACTCTTTCATATTCGGAAATATACATGCCAATAATCCAGTTACGCATAGTTAAATTTATATTGATTGCTTTGACTGTTTGTTGAGAAAGACTTTGATCGACAGAGCACAATGCTTGTACCATGTCTTCAAAATTAAACTTTCCTTGTATTACCGTATCTTTCATTTTAGTTTCTTCTCCTGCTTGTCATCTTACCTGCATTGACCCATTCCATTATGCTTCAGACACCGGGTGGACAGTCCCAGAGAGCGGGACAGTCACCCTCTTTCAAGAAACTTTTACCTCCGCCCTTAAGCTTGGCGGACTGACTCGCCTAATAGCTGGCTCGCAGAATTATTTTCCTTTAAAGAACTAGCGCCATTCGTGGAACATTGTGCGGTCAGTGACCGCACTTTCTTTGATATTACGGTTGCTATAGTGGCACCTTGTATACTAACTACACTTGGTATACGACCACCATTAGAATATGTCAACATATATAAGCTGTTGCATCGATATTTGTAAAATAGTTCGTCAAAAACGACCATGCACCACTCAGGTAATGCAAACGCCTTCGGGTACACGGCTCAGCCCTGAACCAACCAATGCCATTCGCAATGGTAATGCGAGGTTTATGGTCTTTATCCTCATTGCAAATGAGGAGGTAAAACACCTTTTGTAGTTGCTTGATTAATCAAGCGGCTCAATATCATGCCTTAGGCAGATCCGCCTCAGGCGGAAATCAGGCAACTACATATCAAAGACACTGGATCCCGTATCTCAGTACGGGATGACAGGGGCTATATACTATTTATAGCTTGTTTGGTGAAATATACTTTAGCTTACCGTTCTCCCACACTGGGAGAGGGCGGCCTGTTTTCTTATGCTGAGCAATAACACCTTTTATGGCGGCTTTCATGGCTGCAATGGCTTTATCATTCAAGCTTGTCTTTTTTCTCATATTATTACCTCGTTGTTATTTTCCTAAAAAGATCTTCTATAATAATTTTAATGCTCCCATCGGAATACGAAGCAATTACCTTTGGTGCTGATTTAGAGTTATCAAAAAGTATCCAATTATCGACTAAGTCTTTGTATATTTGAAAAAAATTGTCTATCGAGCGCTTGTATCTTCTTATTACGTCTGCTTTGGGGATGTCATGTCCTCCCTCAGCTACTCTCTCTTTTATCCTCGCTAACGATACTTCCGGACTTGGAACCCAAAGAAAGTATATATGTATGTTGTATCCTCGTTTCTTTAGTCCTTTTATCAAGTTCGCGTATATTTTTCCTGAAAGCGTTGTTTCGAAACCGAAATCCATTAAAACTGATGAATATTGTTTTATCTGCTCTAATACTATTTTGCCTGACTTTAAAGCTGCGTTCTCAGGATGAAAAGGCGATAAACCCTGAGCTATCAGATCAGCATTGATGAAGTTCTCGCATTTTGCATATTCAGGCAAGAACATTTTTGCAAATGTTGTTTTGCCTGAACCGTTTGGTCCTGCTATTATGTAGACGTTTTTCTTTTTAATAGATTGCTTCGTCATAAACCTGACCTAACGGTCAATTCCTCGCAATGACAGCTGACATTGTGCGGACACTGTCCGCACTTTCTTCAATACAACTAGCAACTTCTGGTACAATTTCAAAGACTACATTCACCGGGTGACAGTCCCAGAGAGCGGTACAGTCACCCTACTTTTGCTGCTTTCTAACTTATAAATATCCTTCCACGATTTTAGACCTTACAAACCTTATGAACCTTACAAACTTTACAAACTGAACCTTCTACCTATTTATCGCTGAGACACCGACTGCGGCGTTGAAGAATATCGTTGAGGTATCTGTCAGAACTTTCAACCAATTTGTTTCGGTTTTTAGTTCGGCGGGGACTATTATTGTGTCGCCGCGTTCTATGTTTTTGCCCCAGGCGTTGTTTTTGTCGACTTCGCCGCTGGCCCGAACTATGTATACGTCACCTCTGTCTGCGTCTTTTGTCGTGCCGCCGACGCGGTCAAGATAGAAATGGATGTTCCTCTCCGGTTCGTAAACAATACTTGTGGGGTTGTAGACACTGCCTATGACGTTTACTGTCGAAGGAATTTGTGGAATATAAAGAGAATCGCCGTCTTCGATGATTATATCGTCTTTGCTGTCTTTAAAAGCTTTAAGATCCTCAAGTTTGATGATAAGTCTGCCCGGGACATCTATACTACCTAAAACTTTTACCAGGTCTTCCTTTCTTTTTACTGTCTCAGCTGCTTTTTTTGTGTCAGCATCTGTCTGACCGGTAGCGGCAAGCTTTGCGCCTTCGGCGGCAACTTCCTGCTGGAGACGCTGCATATACTTAAGCATCGTTTTCTGTTGAATGGTTTTTACAGATTCTCTGGTAAATACCGCAGATTTTGGAGAGGCTTTTTCAGAATAACCGCCTGCTCTTTCTAATACACTTGAAAGCTTTTCATTACTGTCTGCAACATAGACTCCGGGGAATTTCACTTCGCCTGATAAGGTTATTTTCTTTTTCTTTGTCCAGGAAGTTTCTTCTCTTATGAATAAATGATCTCCGGCTTCAAGAATATAGTCCTCATCGAAAACCCCTTCTACCAGGAGCTTTTTCAGGTTTATCTTTTTGATTTCAGGCTGTTTCCCGAAGACTATCTTAAAGAGTTCGGCTGAGTCCATGGAGGCCGTTTTTTTCAGGCCTTTGGCTTTGAAGATCAGATCCGAGACTTTCATCTTTTCGGCAAGCTCGAACCTTCCTTCTTTGTTTACCGCGCCGCTGATCTCAACATACTGAACGGGGAGAATCTCAGACTGGGAATAAACAGTGACTTCATCCCACTCTTTGAGCGCTTGATTTTCTTTCACATCGCCCTTTAAAAGTTTATCCGGGTCAAATGCGACTATCTCTCTCGCTTTGTCATTTTTATACCTGCTTATTTCCGCTCTGTTTAAATAGGTGCCGGGAAGAATGCCTCCGGCTTTTTCTATCAGCTCCTTCACCTTGAGACCCGGAGTAAGCTCATATTCCGCAGGCCTGCCGACATTACCGTACAGGGTGACATAATTATATTTCAGCTTATTAATGGGGAAGACCGTGATGAGGTCGCCGTCATTTACTATTATATCCTTGCCGTCTTTTAGCGCGTCCCCGGTTTTAAGCTCTACATCCAGGACTGCTTTTCTCTCGCCGTTTATCGTGCGCTCTATTTGAATGCGCGAAACATATCCGGAAGGGGTGACACCGCCCACCATTTTCATGAGAGCTGAAAGTTTTGTCTCTCCCGCAAGTTCGTAGATACCGGGCTTTTTAATATTCCCCGTTACCCCGGCTACCGCGCCGATGGACGGGACGAAAACCGTATCATTGGACTGAAGTTTTACATCCAGTCCCTTTTCGCCGACCAAGAGGAAATCATAAAGGTCTATGGTGGAAACGACCTTATTATCCCTGATAAGTTTTACTTTTCTTAAAGAGCCAACTTTTGTCGGGCCGCCGGCTTCATAGAGAGAATGAAAGAGCGTTGAAAGAGAACTGATGGTGTACCCGCCCGGCTTTTTCACTTCCCCGAGGACAAAGATCCTGATGGTGCGAAGCTTGCCCATCGTAACGTTGATAGAAAAATTAGCGTAGTTTTGAGAAAGGGCGTCTTTTATGAGTTTTTCCGCTTCCCCAAACTTCATACCCCATAAAAACACAGCCCCGGCTTTCGGGAGTGATATCTTACCGTCTCTGTCCACAGTCAAGCTGAACGTCTCCTGCACCAGCTTACCCCAGACGTAAACCACAAAATTGTCCCCCGGCCCTACAATATAGTCCGGTCCGACAGGAACATTGTCCGTAGGCGCAAACGTAGTGGACGCCGCCTTAAATATATTATACCCAAACTGTTTTAAAAACTTTTTTTCTTTTTCCGTATCTGCTTCTTTTACTTCCCCTGCTTCTCCTTCTTTACTTTCTTTCCCTGTTTCTATGTAGTCATCATGCTTTTCCTTTACTTCTCTTATGAATAACTCTTCAATAACTGAAGGAACCTCTATCTCCGGTTTTTTTTCTTCTTTAGAGGGAAGAACAACTTGAGTTTCGCCTGCTTCCTTATTGTTGGGATCTTTTAACGCTTTTTCAATATCAGTTTTACTTACAAGACCTTTATTCAGCAATTCCTGTTTAAGATCCTGTGTTTGTGAATACCCCGAAACAGTTAAGAATAATACCAAACCGCTGATAAGTAACTTTGACATTTTCATATAACTCTTCCTCCCAAAAAGATTCCACTTCCGCCAATTATTTAAGGCGGATCTTTTGATGAGATTACAAAACTACCGGATTCTCCGTCCGCCTAGGGCGAGACGAGATCTCACCGCAGGTGGACACTGATACAACCTTAAGAACTACCACTGCAAAAGTATATTATAACAAAGTATGTTGATAACTACAAAGGAATTTACAATTTAATGAGGGCAGGAAAAACTACCGTCTGATATTAACGCAATATATAGTGGGTGGAAGGATTAAATTGGCTATAGGTAGTATTAGCAAAAATATACTCGATTTGCCCCTTCTGCGGCAGAGTTCGTCGGATTGACAGCCGACGCTACGAAAAGATTTTACTTAACATAAATATTTTCCTTACGAGAACTTTTCCTGCGGAAAAGCGCCTGATAAATCAGGCAACTACGAAAAAACTTATTGTTACTGCTCTTTCCGCCCTTAAGCTTGGCGGACTGCTACGCAGAAAGGCGACCAGGCTTTTTACTTCGACTACTTCACTTTCTGTTTTTGCTTCCCTTGCTGCACTTCTTCACATTTCTTCCGGAGCAGAAGGCAGGGGCTGCGGGGCAATTGTAAGATTGTCGAACTTTGCGTATTCGTCAAGGAAGGCTATTTTGAGGGTACCTACGGGACCGTTTCTTTGCTTTGCAATTATCAGTTCTGTCTCTGCTTTGTTTTCAATCTCTCTGTTGTAGTAGGATTCTCTGTAAAGCATAAGTACGGCATCAGCATCCTGTTCGATAGAGCCCGACTCACGAAGATGAGAAAGTAACGGCCTTCTTTCCATTTTCTCCTGTTTTTCAGTGGCGCGGGAAAGCTGGGAAGCTACAATAACCGGGACTCCCATTTCTTTTGCCAGTCCCTTCAGACTTCTTGTCACCTGCGAAACTTCCTGTACTCTGTTTTCCGTACCTCTCGTACTCTCCATTAACTGAAGGTAATCTACAACTATAAGTCCGATATCTTTATCGGCTTTCAATCTTCTACACTTTGCTTTAATCTCAAGCGCAGAAATACTCGAAGAATCATCTATATATATCGGCGCCTCTGCCAGGTGACTTGCCGCCATGGTAATATTCGGCCATTCATTATCATAGGTTTTTCCGGATCTTAACCGGTGCATGGATACTCTGGCTTCAGCGGAGAGCATTCTGAGTACTATTTGATCCGCGGCCATTTCAAGAGAGAAAATAGCAACCGGTATTTTATATCTGATGGAAGCATTGAGGGCTATGGAAAGACATAGAGAGGTTTTACCCATACCAGGACGGGCCGCAATAACTATGAGTTCTCCGCCGTGAAGGCCGGTAGTCATCTCATCAAGCTTTTCAAAACCGGTAGGAACCCCGGTGACCAGAACCTGTTTATATGAAAGTTCTTCTATTTTTTGAATAGAAGCATGCACCAAATCCTTCATTTTGAGGAATCCCGGACGTATACGCTTTTCCGATATGGAAAATATCTGATGCTCTGCTTTATCGAGAAGTGTATCTGCTACAGAATTTTCATTATAGGCATCCGTAATTATTGCAGTTGAAATATTTATCAGATCTCTGAGAGCACTTTTTTCCTTAACTATACCCGCGTAGTATTCGACATTAGCGGCGGTCGGAACCGTATTAATGAGTTCTGCAATATATTCCGCTCCGCCCACCCTGTCAAGCTCATTATTCTTTTTTAACTCTTCAGCTACGGTAATGAGATCAACCGGCTGATTATTATCAAAAAGGCGCATCACCGCAGAGAATATTTTTCTGTGCGAATCCCTGTAAAAGCTGTCTTCCTTGAGCAGCTCAACAACTTTCTGCAAGGCCTCAGGTTCTATAAGCATCGAACCTATAACCGATTTCTCGGCTTCTATGTTCTGCGGCGGAAGCTTCTCATTTGCCATAGTATTCCCGGTAAAAAATAATTTAATTTGAAAAACTGTAGTTGCCTGTTTTCCGCCTGAGGCGAATCATGCTTCAGGCATGATATCAGGCGGCCCGATGCTTGTGCCCGCCAATCTTTATGCCTGCCCGCCGGTTCTTTGGAGGGGAGGGAATCGGGCAACTACGAATAAGAGCTACTTTTTTACTACCCAGACCTTAACGGTCGCGGTAACTTCAGGATGAAGCTTTATTCCCACATCAAAAGCCCCAAGAGCTTTAATAGGTTCGACAAGATCGATCTTTCTCTTATCCACTTCGAAGCCTTCTTTTTTTATAGCTTCGGCAATATCTTCAGTGGTAACAGCACCAAACATCTTATCTTCTTCGCCGACTTGTGTTGTTATCGTCAGAGAAAGCTTTCCAAGCTTGGATGCAAGTTCTACGAATACCTCTTTTTCCTTCGCAAGCTTAATAACATCCCTCTTCTTCATCTCTTCAACACCTTTTATACTTGTTTCCGTAGCAGGAACAGCAACATTTTTTGCAAATAAAAAGTTCCTGGCATAACCGTCAGAAACATTTTTAATATCGCCTTTCTTTCCTATTTTATCAACATCTTTAATAAGTATGACTTTCATTTAAGTACTCCTTTATTGAAGTAGATTCCACAGATTACAAAACATCTGATTCCACTGATACAAGCAAAAACTTAGCAATGATCTCTCTTCATTTTCTTTTCTTACTTCTTCTACTTCACTTACTGTTTTTGCTTTGCTTGCTGTTTTTACTATTCCACCGTGAAAGGTACCAGGGCGAGAACTCTTGCCCTTTTTACGGCTTCGGTCATCTGTCTCTGATGCTTCGCGCAATTACCGGTGGTTCTCCTTGGAACAATCTTTGCTCTTTCCGTTAAAAACTGGCGGAGCATACTTACATTTTTATAATCTATGGTCATATTCTCTTCGGTACAGAATCTGCACTGTTTTCTTCTCGGACCTTTAAAAAATTTACCTCTGGGTCTGGCACCTCTGCCGCCGGGACCATCAGACCTCGAACCGCCCCTGTCCCCTCCTCTATCGCCGCCTCTGGAGTCTCCTCTTGATTCACCTCTGGATTCATATCTATTTTCCATTACATTGCTCCTTTATATCGGCGCAAGATTTATTCCTCTAGCACGCCGTCCCCGAAGCTTTAGTCGGGGATCCATTTTAGATTTTTAGTATTTTGTTACAACTGCGTTGTATTTTGCTGTTACCCGTCATTTGAGAGCAAATGACGAGGTGACAGTCTGTCAGATGTCCTTTATTCTAAATTTTCAACAGACTGTCAAAACGGGGGCTTGTCTTCTTCCGATCCGCCGCCGGCTGCGCCTTCAATAGGTTCTTCAGGAATAGCTTCTGAATCCCCGCCTGTAGCCGCCCCTTTCTTTCCGCCTAAAAATTGGACGCGTTCTGCTACAACATCCAGAGATGATCTCTTCTGTCCATCCTTCTCCCAGCTTTTAAATTGAAGTCTTCCTTCAATATAAACCGGGCTGCCTTTACTTAAATACTCATTACAATTTTCCGCAGGCTTTCCCCATACTGTCACCCGGACAAAACAAACATCATCTTTTAGCGACCCGTCCTGGGCTTTGTACTTCCTGTTTACAGCAATATTTAAAGTACCAACCGCGGACCCGCTCGGAATATATTTCAACTCCGGATCTCTGGTGAGATTGCCTATCAACATTACTTTATTTAAACTGGCCATTATATCCCCCTTAAAAAGATTCCACAGATTTTGGATTCTCCGCCCTTGGCCCGCCTATTGGCGTGGTCTCGCTCAGCATTGTAGCGGACTAGATATCACCGCAGGTGGACACTGATTCAAACTTTAACAATTCTTGCCTAACCTCTTTTGTTTTTTCCTATACTTTGAGAAAATACTTTTATTTTGCTGCGGGCACAGAAGGCACTGCAGGAGCAGTGGACGCAGCCGCAACTACTTTTTTCTTTTTCTTCTTTATCGGTTTATGTATCACCTTTTTAATAGTGAGGTATCTTAAAACCGCGTCACTGATCCTGTAATTTCTTTCAACCTCTTTTACTATTTCCCCGTCCATCTTTGCTTCGATATATACATAGTAACCGTCTTTGGAATTACCTATCATATAAGAAAGCTCTCTCTTTCCCAGCTTTTCTATCTTTACTATCTCACCCTTTGCCGTGGTGATAATCTGGGTGAACTTCGCCGTGAGCTTTTCCACTTCCGCTTCCGGGGTCTTACCGTCTACAACAAATGTCGTTTCATAAACTATCAAAGTAAAATCCTCCTTACATAGAATTAAATAATTAAATAGCAAATACCCATCTTTGGCTTTCTGCGGTTTCAGAAGGCTGGGACCGCGTTAACCGGGTATTGCCGGCGCATCAAAAGCGGCGTATTCGCTCCGATACAGAATGTTTCATATTTTTCCGCAAACAACCCAGTCCTGACCGCGTAGATACTCGCAGCTTTGGACTATTGCGAAGTAGTATTATAGCAAAAATAGAAAATATTGCAATACATAATTTAGTGAAGTTTCCCCGTTTTCTGTTCCGATTCGCAACTGGAGGAAATTTATCTCCATGTTCGGCGGCCGAATAACTCGCTTTGCTCGAACAATTCAGCCTTTTTCCGAACATTTCTTTAAATTTCTGTACGCTGCTCACAAGTCACAGAAAACAGGAAAACTCCACGTGCAAAAAATCCGTTTTGCCTTAGTTTGCATGCTTTTTGTGAGTTATACTCGAAAAAATGGGGAAACTCAACATAATTTAGCCCGAAAACACTCAGAAAACTGTTGGATTATGCTTGGGTTTTAAAGAGGCAGGTTTCAGGTCCTGGGTGCTTGGTGCTGGGAAAAAACTAAAGCCCGAAACGAAATTGTATCACGTCGCCGTCTTTTACGGTGTACTCTTTTCCTTGCAGGGCAAGGGCACCTTTGGCGCGGGCTTCTGACCAGGAACCTATCTTTAAAAGTTCTTCTGTGTTAATTACTTCAGCGCTTATAAAACCCCTTTCCATATCGGAGTGTATCTTTCCGGCGGCTTTCGGGGCTTTAGTATTTGCGGAGATGGACCAGGATCTGATTTCGGGTTCTTTTACAGTAAAGAATGTTATAAGGCCAAGAAGCGAATGCGCGGCTTTAACAAGACGCTTCAAACCGGCTTCGTCAATACCGTACTCTTTTCCGAACTCTTTGCATTCTTCTTCGGTCAAAGAACACATTTCAAGCTCCAGCTTGCTCATTATTTCCACCACTTCGGCGTTTTCTTCTTTGGCTTTTTCCTTCAACTTTGTAACCGCAGGGGATTTATTCTCGCTTACATTTGCCAGATATAACATCGGCTTGCTTGTCAGGAAAAAGTACTGCGTCATGAACTCCGCTTCGTGCTCTTCAAATTTAATTAAGCGGACCGGAACTCCCTTGTTAAGATTTTCTTTAATCTTCCTTAGCATATCCTGTTCTTGAAATACTTTTTTGTTATTGGTTTTTAAAAGCTTTTGTATTTTTTGAAAACCTTTTTCTACATGCTCAAGATCAGCGAGGAGAAGTTCGGTATTTATTATCTCCGCATCCCTGACCGGGTCAACGCTACCGGAAACATGCACGACATTTTCATCCTCAAAACATCTGACCACGTGGAGTATTCCATCAACTTCACGAATGTGGGATAAAAACTGATTGCCAAGCCCTTCCCCCTTGGAAGCACCTTTAACCAGTCCCGCAATGTCAACAAACTCAACGGTAGTAAAAGTCAGCTTTTCATGAGGAATTATCTTTGAGAGCTTTTCCAACCTCTCATCAAAAACAGTAACAATCCCGACATTAGGATTAATTGTTGTGAACGGAAAATTAGCCACCTCCGCCGCAAGTTTAGTCAGGGCATTAAAAAGCGTGGACTTTCCTACATTGGGTAAACCAACAATGCCAAGTTTCATATATTACTTATATACCAGAAAGGGGCTTTTTAATCAATAAGGATGATGAGAATACAGCTATTTACAATTTACGATTGACGACTGACAATCTATGGTAAGCGGTAAAAGCCCCTCTAGTATTTTAATATTTTTACAATAACTCTTTAGGAAGGCGGAGTCTTCTATCCGCCAACATTAAATTGTAAATTGTCAATCGTAAATCGTCAATATGCTCGCCTTATCGTGAATAGTGCGACATTATAACTCTCTCATTGCCGATAAAAATGTTGCACCATTTGTTGGTGGCTTCAAAAGCAAGCAGAGTGCCTTCCTTGCTTTTTTCGGAAAGAATAGAGGACCAGCCGTAATTTTCCATTAGATTTTGATAATAATTAGCACAGGAGGAGGGGGATTCTTTTATTTCGTATATTATAGTCGTGGATCTTTCTTTTCCGGAGAGACGTTCGAGGCAGAGCTCTCTTTTGCTGTTTTTTGGACGGGGAATGTCAACAAGGTCTGCTCCGGGAACATCGCCGTCTTCTGTTCTTTTCTCCTCACCTTTGGTTTCCAGGGCAATTATCGCCGTACCTTTTTCACCGGGGGAAAATATTGCCTTTATTTTCATTTCCCCGTTTTGATAACTTGCAATATTTCCACAGTCCCCTGTTTCAGAAAAACCTTTTCCCCGCATGAACGACCTGAAAGCATCTTTTGCCGTATTAAGATCAAACTTTGAATAAAACACTTTCCCCGACCCAACGGCACCGTTAATACGAAGTTCCAGGGAAGTAACATTTTGCAAAGCTCCCCTGTCTAAATCTTCATAAACCTTAGAAAACAAATTTCCGGTTAACACCAGTATTAAAAAAAGATATCTTGCCATTTTGGTTTGGTTTTATCCTTTAAAATATCCAGATTTTTATTCCGCTTTGGTCCGACTATCCAGGAGTTATGCCCGAGAGAGAATTTTTCTTCCAAAAATAGCGGAGCCGGAGCCGGCACATTGTCCGCGAGATATCGGACCGTAAGTTCACTTGCTTTATCACGGTATATCGGCTTTATGGCTTTTGTTAAGCCTACAATCGTACAGTTTTGAAGTTTAATCAATTTGCACGTAGAGAGGTCTTCCATCATTCTTGGCTCAAGTAAACTTCCGGATACACCGTCTCTGTCCAGCCACGACCCGCACCGCGCCGATACTGCTAATTTTTGTTTAATGACATATAATGAGTTTAATTTATACAACCCGGTCCACAGGAGAATTATGACCGGAACAACCAGCATGAACTCCACCAGCGCCGCGCCTTTACTTTTTCTTCTTTTCAATGCATTACTCCTTTTGAAAGAATAGGACCGCCAAGAGATACAGGTATGAGTCTCGGCGCGTACGACGGATCCCAGAGGTCTCCGGTAACCAGACTCACATCCATATCATTTAAAAGTTTTCTTAAATCCGTATCTTCTTTGTCCGGCATGGCTTGTGCAAACGCATTCATAAAAGGAATTCCAAAACCAAAAGCACCTATCCCGATAAAGCCCGGCTCAGGATATCCGAGTCCGTTGACAAGAGAATAAGGGCCCCGGTTTTTTTGATCAACCCAGCCTTTTGTAGTATCCTTAACCATATATTGAAGGTCTTTAAAGGGACCGATTCTTTTTACCTTTAGAGAAAACATTCCTTTTAAATCCAGCTTAACAGCCGTTCCATTTGAAAAATTACTCTTAAAATTACTGTAGCCGGCATATGCCCCAGTTCCCGGAAAAGTCCTGTTTACCATATCCTGGGAAAGAGCAACCGATTTTGTGACCGGGTACGTAAACTTTAAACTCGCGGATTCTGCGGTGAAAGCGGCTACCAAACACCAGTTAAGATCAGAAACAATATTCAGCCCCCGCGCCTGCCAAAGGGCGGAGGTATAGGCCGCACCGTCCGTGGCATTTTGAAGCTTCATCCGACGGTAAATCAATTTCCCGTGAGAAAGCGTATAGGCAAGAATAAGAATAATAATGGGCAAAATAATAATCAGAAGTACAGCTGTTTGTCCTTTTGTTTTTTTCATTCTATAGGCAACCTTGTTGACCCTTTCACGGGAAAAACCGGAACGATGAGATTGTATCCAGGTATGTAATTTCTTACCAGTATGGTTACCGTAACCCGGTATTCAAAAAGCATATACTCCCCCTTGACCAAAGCAATTTGCTTCAACGGGTTTAATGATCCGGCATTTAAAACAAACCTGGCAGCCAGGTTAGCATATACATCCGGTTTATCAGGAATTTTCGCATGCACGATAGCCGCCCTGGCCCCGCAAAAAGAAGCGTAGTTTGCAGTATACTGTGCATTAAATATCATAGCCGTTTGCACAATACAAAGAAACACCAATATAAATATTGGAATTATCAATGCAAATTCAACAAGTACCTGGCCGCGTTTTACTCCAGTAAAACGGTTAATAGTGTTTTTAAAGTTCATAAAGTTTGTAAGGTTTTTTCAAAGGAATCTTTATCTTATTCTACAGGCTTTTGTCAACCGTCTTTGACAATGCAAAACATAATCAAACTTCAACGATTTGACTTTAAAAACTTTACAAACCTTATAGACTTTACAAACTGCTATTTCTTTTAAAACGCTCCCGCTATCATGGCTCCAATCTTAGCAAAGCCGGCTGCAACCGAACCACCAAATATTTTCATCGCCCCTATTATGATAACCGCAACAAGCCCAATTATCAAAGCATACTCCGCGATTGTCTGACCTTTACTTCTGTTGATTTTTTTCATACTTTTCACCCCCGTGAATGAATTAGAGACATCTGTCTCGCTGAAATTGAGGCATTTTCACTCTTTTCTGAACCCTATCTTTTTGTTATCTTTCTTCTCCGGATACATTAAAAGGAACATATCACATAAAAGCTTGGTTATTGCTTTATCATGTTTTCCAAGATCTTCTTCTATTTCTTTGAACTTAGATGCAATGTCTTTATTTGCCAAAAGGTGATTCCTATAAGCGACAAAGACGCGCATTATTTCAATGTTAACTCTAATCTCGCCCTGTCGCTATTCAAGACGCTCGAAAGCATCGCTATTCCTTGTTCTGTAAAAGCATACGGGGCATATCTTATTTTTGTTTTATCATTTGCGGTCGCAAATTGCGACCGCAAAACGTCATATTCTTCCCGGGTTAACTGAAACATGAAGTCTTGCGGAAACCGTTCAGAGTTTCTTTCGCTTATGCTCCACGCAATATAGTTCGGCTAAGTCATAACTCAGCATTACTTTTTGCCCTCTAAAAAGCAATATTTTTCTTTCAATGGTTTCTTCGATAATAAGATTATTCATATTATCTCACCCCCGTGAAATTATTTTAAATTATTATAGTAAATATGGAAAGAATTGTCAAATGAAAATTAGCAGATATTTTTTAAAGAACTGTAAGGTATTTTTACCATGAACTTCGAACCTTTATTCTTTTCGCTTTCTAAAGTTATCTCAAAACCGTGCTTTTTTATTATTTCAAACGACAGACTTAATCCCAATCCTGTGCCTTTCCCGACCTCTTTCGTTGTAAAAAAAGGTTCAAATACTTGTTTTTTTATTTCTTCCGAAATACCCGACCCTTTATCCTCCACCTCAAGCAGGGCAAAATCCTTGAAATGTTTTGTCCTTACCCATACCTTACCACCCTCATTCGAGGCATCTATGGCATTATTACAGAGATTTGTTATTACCTGCTGGATCTGGTTTTTGCTTCCTGAGATTAACCCGACCCCTGCATCCAATTCTGGAATCAGCTCAATATTTGAAACCTTGCACTTGCTGATGACTATCTGAATTATTTCTTCCACGGCTTTGTTAAGATCAAACGGAATAAAAACCACTTTTTGCATTCTAGAAAACTGCAGGAGCTGTTCCACCAGGATTTTAGACCTCACTGTTTCTTTTTCAATCATTTTCAAGGGCTTGTAAAACTCATTATCCTCTTTTAATCTTTTCAGTACTATCTGGGAATAGCCCAGAATGACGGTCAAAGGATTATTAATCTCATGAGCCACACCGCTCGCCAACTTTCCGATAGCAGACATTTTCTCTGATTGAAAAAGTTTTTCCTGAAGCTTTTCCTTTTCTTTTTCAATGTTTTTATTCTCAATAATTTTTGCCAGGATATCAGCCACAGCTTTAAGAAACTGCTCTTCTTTTTCACCCAGCTTATGACCGATTTTCAGATATGTATTAATTACTCCTAAAACTCTTCCGGATGAAACAATTGGGATGCAATAATGCCCATGATTATTCATGCCTTCATATTTAACATCATGTCTTTCATCAATACAATCCGCGAATTGTACTTCACCGGTCAAGGCCGCGCGCCCGCAAAAGCATTGTCCAAATTTAACTTCTGCGCAGATGTCTTGAATAGAGGAAGAAAATCCGTTTTGAACCTTCATAACCAGAGTATCATTTTCATTTTCTACAAGGAATACAGCACCTTTCGACTCTAAAGAAAGCCATGCAATGGAAAGAATCTGTTTCAGCGAATATTCCAAGATATATTCAATAGAGTTATCTTTTATCTGTAGACTTAATATATTGTTCAAAACACCCTGAATATCCATATCTTTCTTAATATTTTCAACATTATTTTTTATGTCTTCCGCCATCATATTGAATCCCACCGCTAATGAATCTATTTCATCATTTTTGTCTGAAACCTCCAGCTGGACGGAATAATCACCGCCTGCTACTTTTATTATATACTCTATAATCCTGTTTATACGACTTTCATTTGAATTTTCCTCTCCGCCTGAAGCGGAATCCGCTTCGCTTCGCATTTTCACTCCTCCTTAAACCACAAAAGAGCTTCTTCTTTTGATTTAAAAAACCGTGTTCTTCTGTTTTTCGCGAATCCAATAAAGAAGGAAGCTAAAACCCTCGCTACCGGGTGTAATCCTATTAAAGCAGCCTTGTTAACTTTCTTTCTTTCAATCAATTCTCTGAATATTTTTTTGCTTCAAGCGATGTCTTATCCGATTTGTTAATATCCACTAAGACATCAGCTTTTTCCTTTATTTTTTTCTCAAGAATGACACAAGCTTCTTTAATGACCATAGCAGTATTTTCGGCAATATTGATATAAAGAATATTATCCTGTCCAAGATACAACCTGTTCTCTCCTACGGTTATTTCGCTGTTTTTTTCCTTTTTATTTAAGAATTCCATTTTCATTCTTTATCCCTTAACCCGCTTCAATTGCATTTTCTTCCCTTCACTTTTTAAGCCATGTAATTGCGTCTTCCCTTTTATTGAAAAACCGAACATCTTTCTTTTTTGCAAGCCCTATACTGTATGAGGCAAGTATTCTCGCAACCCGATGCATTCCAAAAAATCAAGTTTCTCAACTTTTTCATGATCTATAAGCTCCTGCCATTCCTTCCTTGCTCCTAATGACTGCTTTGCTGTTTTATTAAGATCTATAAGAGCTTTCACATTCCCTTCGGCTCTATTTACCAGTTCAAGAAAAGCTTCCCTGTCTATTTCTTCTACGCCTGAGACTGACTTCTTTTAATTTTGTCCTCCCGAGGGGCGGCTTCGTTTCACTCAGCATCGTTACTCCTTAAGCCAGGCCAGGGCTTCTTCTTTTGTCTTAAAAATACGCATGTTCTTATTTCTAGAAATTCCCATAATAAATGACGCAAGCACTCTAGCAACCGGATGAAGTCCAATCATTGAAATTTTCTCAACTTTGTTATTTTCACTTATTTCTTTAAATATTTTTCTTGCTTCAGACGCTTCCTTCCCTGCCATGGCAAGGTCTACTATAAAGTTTATTTTACATTCCTGTCTGTCAATAAGCTTAAGGACTTTTTCTCTGAACAAAATTGCCAGCTTCTCATCAATATCGCCAACCCTGGATATATAGAGTATATTATCTGTCCTTTGTTAAAATATTTTCCTAAAATGCTTTATTTTTCAGCATTTTGTAGAAAAGTTTGTTAAAATACCTCTTAGAATGGCTGGCTAAT
>MFGV01000047.1 GCA_001778375.1 Candidatus Firestonebacteria bacterium RIFOXYD2_FULL_39_29 | reverse complement strand
ACCAGTGCGATACATGGCTTGCTCCTTTGGAGTGAATATGCCATATTATATCATGTTAGTAATTTAATTGCGACACAGTCTGAATTACTAAATCCTAAACAAAATCGTTGTGCTAATATTAAATATCTTCCTTTTTAGTGCTTAGTGCTTTGATCTTAGTAATTGTTTTATTTTTGGCATTTCGGGCAATATTCGCTTCCCCTGCCGCCTATTTTAAGGGTTGTCAGCTTGTGTCCAAGCGGACAAAAACCTTTTTTCTTCCCGTGCACGGCAAAATGCACCGTATACTCTCCTGTAATATTCCCGTTCATACCTTTTTTTATTTTTTTCACGGCATCTTTTAGAGTAGTAATAACTGCATTATAAAGCACCTTTTGTTCTTTGTCATCCAACTCCCCCGCAAGGCGCTGCGGTCTTATTTTGGCATTAAAACAAATCTCATCAGCATATGAACTCCCAATACCCGTCACTTTTTCCTGATCTACAAGTATTTCCTTTAAAGTGGTTTTTGCTTTTTCAGATAAGAGTGCTTTGAAAAAACCGGAAGTAAAGGCTTTGGAGATAGGATCAACGGCATGCTCGCCTTCCGTATGGAGGCGTAGTTTTAGCCATTGGGTGTGATCCTTAAAAACCAGTATTTTTTTATCAAAGAAATGAAATGCCGCTACCGCATATTCCGGAATTTTTTCGCCCTCATTAATATAATATAACTCTCCATGAAGCATCAGATGAAGGAGTAACGTTTTTCCGTCATCAAAGGTAAACAACAGCTGTTTACCAAAGCGTTTCACCGACTTTATTATTTTCCGCTCGGCAAAAGCAATGAATTCCAGCCGCTTTAAGGGCATTATCGGCTTATCTTTGAAAACCTCCACTTTCTTTATCTTTTTCCCCGCCGTATATTTAGTGAGGTTCTCCGCAAACACTTCTAAATCAGGTAATTCCGGCATGCTTACTCCTTGTGGGAAAAGTCAGTTTTGATTATACTGCCTGCTTTTACCAGCTTTGCCCTTTTTTCATCTTACCATGGTCTCTACAAATTTCCAGGATTCATTTAAAAAATTAAGAAAATTAAACTGTTTGGAGATCAACGCAATAATTCCCGCAAGAATCAATAAGTTAAAAAGAAAGATAATCATAAAGGAAAAAACAACTCCCGATTCTTTAAGATCCGTCTGTTTTTGCTTCAAAGAATATAAAGTCAGCGCCAGGTGAAAGCTGTAGGAGAGCCCTATCAAAAAGACAATAAAATCAATGTATTTTTGATCAACAATTGCATAGATAAGAACAGCTATCACCGTATAAAATGGAAAAAAATATGGAGCAAGAACCACAAAGAAATTTGATTTATCCATGGTAACGCTGCCGCCCTCATGTGATACATTAAGAGCTTTCACCTTGCCTCCAAAAAGCGCGGCCCAGAAAGCATGTGTCAGCTCATGCGCCATAACATGCATAAATACAGGCCGGTAAAGTATAAAATGAAGAAGAAGATAAGCAATAAAACCCGAAAGAAAAACGACTTCCCCATGCTGAATTTCCTTAAAATAGGAAAAGTTTTTTATAAAACCAAGAGTAAGGAAAATATTAACAGGAATCAGAAAAAGAGCAATTATAAACTTAGCTATTCGCATTCGTCATTTCCTTCATTTTCTTCAATCCCGGTTTTATTCTGCTCAAAGGGTTTTACCACAACACAAAATTCGCCCAATATTTTCTTTGCTGTAAAATAATTGATGACTTCCGTGGACGACCCGCGAACGGTCTCTTCAAATTTTTTAGTAAGTTCCCGGTTAACGCAGACGAAAACTTCACCCATCACGGTTCTTACATCTTCGAGGGCTTTAACTATCCTGTGAGGAGATTCATAAAAGACAATAACTTTATCCTCATGCTTACAAGCTTCAAGCTCTTTTCTTCTTTTAGACGGTTTTTTCTTAAGAAAGCCCAGAAAAATGTACCTGTCTGCCTGCAGTCCTGATACGGAAAGCGCCGAAACCACAGCAGAAGGACCGGGCACAGCTACAACCTTTATGCCGTTTTTCGAAGCTTCGTCTACAAGCGCTGAACCCGCATCAGAAATACAAGGTGTGCCGGCATCAGAAACTACTGCTATATTTTTACCGGCAAGAAGCTGTGTTACAAGATAATTCCCTTTTGAAAGTTTATTATGCTCGTAATAACTTGTAAGCGGCTTTTCGATATTATAATGCTTAAGAAGTATTCCGGTTGTTCTGGTATCTTCTGCGGCTATGAGGTCAACTTCTTTTAAAATCCTTACTGCACGGAAGGTGATATCTTCCAGGTTGCCTATCGGTGTACCGACTATATACAGCGTACCGCTCACTATTTCACCTGCAGGAGCGACTCCACTCGGAACTTATTGATCTTGTATTTCTCTTCATCTGATTTTAATTTTACGCATTTTTGATAGGCATTGAGGGCCTTTTGAAGGTATTCTGTCTCCGGATCTTTTACTGCTTCAGCAGTTACATCTTTCGCAGTTTTGCTCTTTAAGAATTTCTTCTTAATAATAAATCCGATATTTTCATACGTAATACCCAGATTGTTCCAGGCAGTATGATTATTTTCATCTTCTTTCACGGCTTTTTCAAGCCATTCGAGGGCGGCGTCCCATTTGCTTTCTTTCACATAGACAAAACCGATATTATTGCAGGCCCAGGCTTTTGGTATTTTTTCAGTTTCCCCGCAAAGCGACAAGGCTTTTTTATACCACTTTATCGCATCTTCGCTAGTTTCAGCTTCATGCCCCTTTGCAAAAGCATCACCTCTTTCACCTGCCATAACAAAGACTGCAGATATGAACATCAATGCAAGTATTTTTTTCATTTCAGTTCTCCCTGAGCTGAAGCCTCGTCATCATCTTTTGCCGCCAACTTTGCAACGTTGGCAACTTTATCGGTTGCCTCTAATTTTATAAGTCTGACACCTGAAGTAGAGCGTCCGGTAGTCCTTATAGCTTTTACTTTTGTACGGATCACTTGACCGGAAGCGGTAATCACCATAACTTCATCATCATCGTTTACTTCACGAATACCGACAACCTTCCCCGTCTTGGGATTAGCTTTAAGGTTAGTTAATCCTTTCCCTCCCCGGCCCTGAGCCCTGTACTGATTGAGCTTCGTACGTTTCCCATAACCATTCTCCGTAACCGTAAGGAGATCTGCTTTTTCTGTCACCACTTCCATTCCGACCACAATATCAACTTTACCGAGTTTTATACCTTTAACACCTATACCGGCTCTCCCGATTTCCCTTACATCCTCTTCTTTAAACCGGATGGCAAAACCGTTTTGTGTAGCAAGAATTATGTCCTGATTTTTGCTTGCTACCTTTACGCCGATGAGTTCATCCCCGTCACGAAGACGAAGCGCAATAATCCCCGCGGATCTAGGATTTCCAAATTCACTCATCATTGTTTTCTTTATCATACCCTGCCTGGTAGCCATGTGAAGGAATACATCTTTCTTAAATTCCTTAGTGGAAAGAGCCGCAGTTACCGTCTCCTGACCCTCTATTTTTATAAGATTAATTATCGCTTTGCCTTTAGAATATCTGCCGGCCTCCGGTATTTCGTAAACTTTAAGCCAGTAACACTTACCGCGATTGGTAAAGAACATGAGGAAGTCCTTGGTTGTTGTTACAAACAAATCTTCGACAAAATCCTCCTCTTTGGTCTCCATACCCGTAATACCTTTACCCCCGCGCTTTTGCGCCTTGTAACTGGTTACCGGAATTCTTTTTATATAGCCGGCATGAGAAAGGGTTACGACAACATCTTCTTCCTTTATCAGATCCTCGACATTAATATCTTCGAACTTGCCTATAATCTCAGACCTTCTCGGATTATTATATTTTACTTTTATCGCGAGAAGCTCTTCCTTTATCAGATCCATAACCTTCTGTGGATCGGCAAGAATATCTTTTAACCTGTTTATGGTCTTCGTTAGTTCTTTATATTCGTCTTCAATTTTATTTCTTTCTATGTTTGTGATCTGATGAAGCCGCATATCAAGTATCGCCTGGGCTTGTATTAAGGATAAACGGAAGTTCTTAATCAGCGCATTCCTGGCTGTTTCAGTATCTTTACTGTCTCTGATAGTCCTTACAATAGCATTCAATTCCTTGAGCGCAATCATCAACCCTTCAAGAATATGCTGCCTTTTCTCTGCTTTATCGAGTTCGAACTTAGTCCTTCTAACAACCACTACTTTTCTGTATTCTATGAACTGTACCAATACGCCTTTCAGATTAAGTATTTGAGGCTGCTGGTCCACCAGAGCAAGCATAATTACACCAAAAGAGGTCTTCATGGCTGTATGCTTAATAAGGTTATTTAATATTATCTGGGAGTTTTCTTCACGTTTGATCTCAATAACGATACGCATACCGTCTTTGTCGGACTCATCTCTTACATCGGAAATTCCTTCAATCTTTTTGTCACGTACAAGGTTGGCAATGTTTTCTATAAGGGTTGATTTATTGACCTGAAAGGGAATTTCATAAACAATTATTTTTTCTTTGCCTTTTTTATCCGTCTCTATTCTGGTCTTGGCTTGAATAGTTATCGAACCCCTTCCGGTCGTATAGGCACTCTTAATACCGTCCCGGCCTAAGATAAAACCGCCGGTCGGAAAGTCAGGGCCTTTGACCGCCGTCATAAGTTTTTCTACCGTAGTCTCGGGATTATCTATTATCATAACCGCACCGTCAATAACTTCTCCGAGATTATGAGGAGGAATATTCGTAGCCATACCCACAGCGATACCGGCGCAGCCGTTTATCAATAAGTTAGGAATTTTTGCGGGAAGTACGACAGGCTCTTCGCGGGACTGGTCATAATTCGGAATAAAATCAACCGTATTTTTTTCGATATCGGCAAGCATCTCTTCCGAAATGGCTGCAAGACGGATTTCAGTGTAACGCATGGCGGCCGCGGGATCTCCGTCAACACTACCGAAGTTACCCTGGCCGTCTAAGAGGGGATATCTTAAAGTAAAGTCCTGCGCAATTCTGACCATCGTCTCATAAACCGCAGTATCTCCGTGAGGATGATAGTTACCGAGAACTTCACCGACGATCTTTGCGGATTTTCTGTAAGGTTTGTTATGGTGCAGACCCATCTCGTTCATAGCATGAAGAATTCTGCGCTGTACGGGCTTTAGTCCGTCACGGACATCGGGTAAAGCTCTCCCCACTATAACACTCATGGCGTAAGAAATATAGGATGCTTTTATTTCTTCTTCAATGTATATAGGTACTATCTTTTCTTTGATATCCGGAAGGCCCTGCTGAACCGGAGCATGCTTATTCGGAGCTTTCCCTTCTTCCAATAATTCTGCCTGAGCCTCTTTTGGAGTCTCTTTATTTGTTTTCTTTGCTATCCGTTTTGGTTTATTCTGTTTCTTCTTAGCCAATGTTCCCCCTAAAAAAAAGAAAAAGCCCGCTCAAACGCGGCTGATTTAATGTACCTTATTTTAGCAGAAAAGCCTGTAATAATCAAGACTTTCGGAGAACATGACAGCTTAAACACCTCTATTTTATAAGGGAGTTTAAGCAGATTTAATATTTTACGGGAAAAGACATCGGTATTTTTGTGATAGTCACACGTTTTTTATTATCTTGAAAGCCAATCTCTTTTTCCACAGCCTGTTTAAAATCAGAGATAAGTTTATCGCTGACTTTTTCATCAACCATAATGTTGAGAGTAATGTAAGAAACACTAAATTGTTCTTCCTTTAAACCGGCTGCAATATCTGCCGCAAGGGTAACACTTGCTTTTTTTGAGCCGAAACTTTTCATAGCGATATTATTAATTTTATCTTTAATTTGTTTTTCATAAGACGCCTTAAAAACTAACATTTTAGATAAACCTGAATCAGCCTGTATCGTAGTTATGCTTTGCTTTGGGTTTTCTCTTGAAAGTTTTTTATCTGCATTTTTCTCATTGTTTATTAAAGCACTGATTCTTTCTAGGTCTTTTTTAGATTCACTAACTAATTTCTCGCTTTCACGAATTTTATTAGGAGTAACAACTTTTTGGATATAATAACCTGCACATAATACAATTATTCCAATAACAATCAAAAACCACCTTATCATTTTCATTTTATTCTCCATTTAATCTAAATTTATTTTACCTGCCAAGAACTATCCAGCAGTTCCTTATTAAAACCTTCCGGCACTACGCCCTCTGAAGCATAGATATATATTGCTCCGTTAAATATTTTATTCAGGACTGTATAAACTAAACCCGCAGCAATTGCCCATGCAATTGGAAGCATAAATATTATTATTGAAATTATTTTATTTGGAATAAAGCTGGATACTCCATTTGAGGATAATGAAGCAGTGAATGATATCACGAAATAAATTACTGTGGCGGCAAGCATGAGAAAGGCCGGCAGACAAACAAAAACATCCTTAACAATCTCGAAAATTATATATCCGCTTGTTGTTTCTCCCCATGTTCTTTTAATGAGCTCAGCTGATCTTTTAACAGAATCAATTATACCAATGTCTTCATTAACAAGCACCGGAATAACAAAATATGTTCCGATAGCCCAGGCCAAACCGCCGAGAAAGCTTATAGCCCTTCCTATCCATCTGCCAATAAACGGAAGTTTTTCCGCGTAGGCTTCAATGGTCATAAGTACGGTAAGGACAATTGAACTGACAATAGCCCACTGGAATATTTTGCCCTTTAACGCCCAAGTTTTCTTAAATGAAGCAGAAATACTTGTTTTATTCTCTCTCAAAATATCAATAACGCAGGATAAAAAAGTAGCATTGATGTAAATAGACAGCCAAGAAATCCCCAGAGACAAAAGGAATAACATAGAAAAATTCTTCCAACCTATGCTTTGAAAGAACTGAAATATTGAAATATGTGACGAAACCTGAGTACCGACAAGCGGCTTAAGTAAATGATTGGAATAAATACTGTACAACAAAGGAGCAACTCCGGCAACAAACAGAATAAAAGCCCCTGCTGTCAAAAGCGGAAAAACAATCAACTTTTTATTCTCACGCAGTATCTTCCAGCTCACTTTAAAAAGCTCCCATCCTTTTCTGATCTTTTCCCTCAGTTTCATTTTAGCCATATCACTTACCCTCCTTAATTGATCTTAATTTTTCTATTATTGTGTTTAAATCTATATTACTTTCAGCTGCTTCTCTTATAACGCTTTCACAAATGTCTTTTGTTTTGTTATCTACAGATTCTTTGCTCATTTTTTTTGTAGGAGGCTCCGCAAAAACACTTCCACCTCCCTTATTGCTCACAATCACTCCTCTTTCAGCCAGTTCTTTATAAGCTTTTGCCACCGTATTTGGATTGATATTTAATATTTTAGCCAGCTCTCTGACCGGAGGTAACCTGTCGCTTGAGGTAAGTTCGCCGGCAACGACCTGGCTAATAATTTTCTCTACTATTTGCTGATAGACAGGAGCACTGCCAAAACCAAGCTTTATCGAGATATTTATGTTCTTATAATCTTTCGCTATCATTTGTACTAGTATTATAGTACAAACAGAGGGATTTGTCAAGAGTAAAGAATATCTAAAGGAAAACTTTACTGATTAAGAATTTCAGGAAAGGACGCAGAGGTGGATAACCCGATCAGAGTTATCGTGAAAAAACTCAAGAAATCGGATTTTTCATTTATTTTTCTTTTCTGTTGTTAAGCTTTTTTGGTTTTCCAACTATTCCTTTGTTTTCTGATTTAATACGCCTTTCCAATTTTTGAATATCTGCTTCCGGCGGAAGTTCTTCCGGCTTTATCCCGCTTTTCCCAAGCAGCTGCCTGACATCTCTGTTGTTTTTTACATGTTCTCCGGAAATAGCCGTTTCACCCTGAAGATTATTCTTTTTTGTATTAAAACTTGTTATCTCGGCGGCAAGGTCTTTTGCTTTGATTGTGATTGTCGGCAAGAAATCAGCTAAAGGCCTTTTTTCAGGTATCCCCAGTTTCTTTTTCATTTGCAAAGTATTATAACCGCCAAATAATGCCTGGTCGCCTTTACTTCTAAGACGGGCAAAGCCCTGTCCGTCGACCCCTCTTTCATAAGCAACACCAGAAAGGTCGTGTTCCGTTCCGGCTAATTTCTCCCTGGCACTTATCCTTTCATTTAAAGCAATCCGCTCTTCAAGAAGTTCCTGTTTTCTCGTCTGAATAGCAAAATAGCTCTGAGCAAACGCTATTTTTTCTTTCCTCGGATCTCCGTTTTGCGCTATAAGATAACACGCATATCGTGTAAGCATTATATCTTCTATTCCACGCTCAGAATCAGATCCAAGCTTGACCATTTTGTTGACGTCAACAAAATGGTCAGCGATTTTCTGCTTCGAATTATAGCAAGCTTCCTTTGCTTTCTCTATGACAACCACAAAATTACGCCATTCAGAATACTCAAGTAATACCTGCAAATCCCTTGCCATCCAATATTCAACCCCATCCTGAAAAAATGCAGACCCTTCAAATGTCTTGTTTAATTCAACAATTATCTCTTTCTTCATTCACCTTCCCCCTTGTCATCCCGTCCCTATTGCGAGATGTAGTGATTTTTTGTTTTGTCATTCCAGCCTCAGCCTGTCCGCCGAAGCTTCAGCGCAGGAGGAAGCCGGAATCTTTTTCTACCCGCCAATCTTTTTGGAGGGCAGTGTCCTTCTTATTTAATAATTTCTTTTAAAACTTTCCTGTATCTTTTTTTTCACCCAATACACTATTACTTTAATATTTTACCACAAAAGAATTTTCAAAAACAGTAAGATTTCAGTCTAAAAGATATATGTCACAATATGAACAGATAGAAACAGAATTATCGGAGTTTTACTTCACCTCAAATTGTCCAAGGAGTTTTTTAAATCGGGGGTCTTCTATCAGGTTCTTGAAACTTTCGTCGTTTTCGATGAGGGTTTTATCTTTAAAACCAAGCTCGACGGCTTTTTGGAGGGACTGAATGGCTTTATCTTTTTCTTTTATTCCGGAATAAAAGCAGGCGATATTGTAGAATACTTCGGTATTGTCGGGAGAAAGTTCCACTGCTTTCAGGTGGGCGTTTAAAGCCGGTTCAACTTCATTATTATGAGCGTAAGCTCTTCCAAGATTACTCCAGAGAGTGCCGTTGTATTGTTCGAGACTTATAGCGGCCCTAAAATAATAGATAGCCTTAGACTGTTCTTTCATTCTATCGTAAACAATACCGAGGTAATTATACGCCTTGGAGGATCTTTGATCCCGGGAAAGAGCTTTTTCAAGTTCATTATTTTTCAGATAAACAGAACCGAGACCGACACATGCATCAGCGGATGAAGTATTCATCTCGGCAGCTTTCTGATACGAGGCTGCGGCCTTATCAAGCAGGCCTTCTTTTTCGTACGCAGCTCCAAGGAGAAGATTTACCTCATAAGCATACAGAGATTCTGCCCCGGATTGGGATAACACATACGCCGACTTCTCATATTCCCCCTCTCCGTAATGCAGAACAGCCAGGTTTATCCTCGCCTTTTCATTAGTGTTATTAACAGTAAGCGCTTTTTCATACATATCTTTTGCTTTTGCAGATTCTTTTTTCTTGTAATAAGAAAGTCCCAGGTTATTATAGGCGTCACCGAAAAGAGTATCATTCTTTATTGCTTCCTGATACGCAAGTATAGCGCTGTCATAATCACACGATTGAAAAGCCCGGAGTCCCTCGGAAAAACTACGGTAGGCTTTTATATTGACTGAAGAAGTAGATTTCTCGTTAGAGCTTTTTGCCAGCGGGACTTTAAGCGCACCGGAAAGTTTTAAAGCAAGTTCATCCTGAAGTTCAAATATTTTCTCCGGAGTGCCTGTAACCATAACCGAACCGGCAACTGAGGATTTACTTCCTGACACTAAACCTATTAATCGCAGATTGCCGCCTTCTTTTTGATAACTCCCCCCGATCGTAAAATACGGTTCTCCTGAGGATTTTAAAGCGCTCAACGAATTTATCTTTATTGTTTTAACTCTGGAGAACTTATTTGAGAGTACTTCTGTAATTCCCGCCGATAACCAGTCAAAGCTCTCATCTCCCGTAAGGTTCTGAAAATTCCGGACCACCAGATTCAGAAGTTCTACGCGGGTATCAGCCTCTTGCCCTTTGGAACCAAAAACAAATTCTATTCTTTTAGGAGAGATACGTTTTAAGGTGTCGGAATACAGGAATTCATTCACTTGAATCAGCGAACCAAAGGAGAGATAAGCCTCAACAGAGTTATCCTTTCTGATGGTATCCAGTCTCGAAACCTTGCTTAAAGCAATACCTGTGGAATCGGTAAACACAAGCCTTTCTATCTCCCCCCGCCCCTCTATAAACCCGTAATTTACAGGAAAGCCTGATACCGGCAGGATATTTTTTCCCGGATTTTCAAACATTACTCTTGTTTTTAAAGGTTGTTTTAAACCTTCCTTTACAGTTCCATCGACAGGGTCATTTACTTTAATAATTGACAACCGGCGATAAAGATTTATAGCCTGGTTAAGTATTTTCTCCTGAAGTTTTTCAGTATCATCGGATTTTTCAAGTATCTCCATAGCAAAAGAATAGCTCTGGAACGACTCAGCCGCCTTACCGCTGTTTTCCTGCGTCAAACCCTGAATAAAGGTATCTTTAGCTCTTGACAGCTGAAGAGCATTCTCTTCCGCAATATCCTTCCTTGCTTTCTCCATCTCTTTGTTTGAATAATACATAAGGACAAAAGCCTGAAAAGTTCCCTTAGTCTTGTCCTCTTCGTAGTACATATCCTGAATATGTGTGTTTTCTATTTTACCTTTTGCGGTCGTTTCAATATCTGCTTTGAACTCTGACGATAGTGAATTCATAATAAGCTGATTATGCGCTTTGACCCTGACCCCGATGCCCTGGGCCACACGCGCTAATGCATCATTTATTGCTTCTTTCCTGGCGAGCGCCAGGGTCTTTTTCGCAGGGCTCATACCGACAAAATAACTCCCGGCAGGTGAACTCTCCGCGCCCGTTATCCACGACGGCTTCTGCTGCGCGGACCTTTCGGTAACCGTAGCACAGCCGGCAAGAAATATTAATACGAGGCATAAATATCTACTCATTATATATCTTCCCTCCGCCTAGGCGGATTTCGCAAAGGATTTATTGTTTGATATTCATACCTTTGCTCAACTTATTTTTTTTACTTCATTTACTGTCTTTGCTGTTCTTGCTATTCTTAATTATTACCACTTCTACTCTTCTATTTTTTGCTTTTCCTTCCTCGGTGTCATTCGATGCAATGGGATATTGAGGACCACAGCCGATTCCTTCAAATATATCCGGTTTTATTTTTGCTTCTATCGTAAAATAGTCAATAACACTATTGGCCCTTTTCTTTGAAAGCTCATTATTATATGTTTCTGTTCCTACATTATCCGTATGTCCCTTTACTCGGACCGTACATTCACTGCCGTCAGAGAGGATAGAAAGTATCATTTTTCCTATACTGTCAAGACTAAGCCGGTGTTTTTGCTCCAATATCCAGCTGTCAGTCGGGAAAGAAACAGCTTCCTCGCTTGCGGTAACAATGGATTCCACAGCCACCACCTCTTTCTTTACCCCCACGCCTACTATCTTATTCAACTTTTCAACTTCCTTTTTTATTTCTTCACTTTTGGAAATATTACTACTGACTATTATTGTTTCAACCCGGTTATTCATCAACCTCTTTTCCGGGTCAGAGTTATTTGCCGCAGGATTTTTACTTCCCGCACCCCTAGCCACAAACCTTTCTTCCGCCAGACCTTCTTTTTGCACATAGAAATCAACAACATTTCTCGCTCTTGCTTCAGAGATTCTGATATTTTGTTCTTCTGCGCCCTGATCATCCGTATAACCTACAACCTCTACTTTATTTTCATTTATTTTTTTTATAGTAGCAGCGATCTCTTTAAGATTCTCTTTGCCCACTTCGCTAAAGTAGGTTTCTTCCCTGCTGGAAAACCCGAGAGATTGCGCGTTAGCAGAGATAATAATCTTCTCCACTTCTATGCCTTCTTGTATTTCTATACCTTTGATATTTGCAAGTTCGGCTTTGACCGCCTTATACTCTTCTAATTTTATTTGAGCGGATTTAACAGGCTGGTTTTCTGCAAGCTTAGGCAAAGGAAAGGAAACAAATTGTTTTTCGGTTTTTGCAAGCTCTTTATTTGCGTAACCATTAAGCACACCGGAAACTATAAGAGAAACCACACCTGCCGCCATAAGAAAATTACCGGTCCCGCCATTATTCTCTTTATTATTCGCCCCGACAAAGCTAAGACCGATCACGCCCAGCCCTAAAATATTAAAGTTACCGGAGTCCCTGGAATACGCAAGCCCCTGCGAATCCTTTTTAACCTCTTTTTTTGCAGGTTCTTCAGAGTAAAGCCCGGCACAGATAAAAACAAATACTAAAAATACCGCGAGAAACTTCTTCAAGTAAACATTTTTATGTCTGCAGACTAGAATCTCAGGCACATTAATAACCCCAGATAGCCTCTTTTTATATCATAGAGGCCGTTTTCATTTTTAATAAATGAACCATCATAAAATCCGTCTTTGACAGAATAATGCGGTTGACTATACATATCAACAGGCACACCAAAAAACTTAAACTCTATACTTTTATTAACGATAATACTGCCTGAAACTATTAAACCCATGTGACCATTAAAGGAAGCATCAGAAAAATAACCTATACTCCCTTTTAAACCCAGCTCCTCAGCTACATCAACAAACAAGCCGGCCTCAAGAGCCAGAACAGGGAAATAAACATTCAAGCCAATATAGCTTAAGGTAAGAACCGCAATACTGTTCACCTGGTATTCATAATAGACATGCAGTACCGGGACAGTAAAAGTGTAATCAGAAACAATGTAATTATCAGTCGTGAGACCGAAACCAAAGCCAAAATGATCATCTGCGGATAGCTTTAAGGAAAAGAACATTAATACTACAAGTAAACTGAGTATAAATCGAACAGTTTTGAGCATTGACACCCTTTGATTTCCCATATCATAATTATAACAAGATATCGGAAATTGTCAAGGCAAAACCCGAAACGGGTTTTACGAGGCATGGAGGTGCGGATGCTCAGATGCGCGGCAAGAACTATAAAAAGTCTTAAATGAGAGTTGAGCGAAGTCTAAATATTTAACAATAAACCTTCGCAAAATCTTGTTCTTCACCCGCCTCTGGAGGGCTCCGAGGCGAAAGTACGGCAGGAGACGAAGCTATATTAGAGAGTACTTTTTTATAAGCTCTTTAGACATTCTAGTTTCATCAGGGGTTAATTCATCTTCTGTCAGTGTCACAGCGTAGGTTTTTTCAAATTCACCGGTTAAACGCATGGCGACTTCATGCTTTTCAAGGTTTTTTCCGGTTATTTCATCCAGGCTGGTTACATTTCCTCTGAACTCCTGCTTTGCTTTTTCAATATTGCAGTCTAATTTTAGGACAGAGAACATTGCATCCAGCTCGTCAAGATTTAAAAGTATAGACCCGTGCTGTAAAAAAAGATTTTTACTTCTTCTTTGCGCGCTTCCTGCCAGTTTTTTTCCTTTTTTCACAACATCATATTTAGAAGGCCTGGCAAAACAGTAAAAATCCTTTGCCCTCGGTCTTGACGTTCCACGATAATTTACTTCAGCCCCGCATTTCCATATTCCGTTAATTATAAAATCTTCCAAATGCCGGTAAGATTCATCAACATTTAACGGGACAAGAGGATTTGGCAGGGTTGTGGTTATGGAATAAGTAATCTCACCATGATGGTAAATAGCGCCGCCTCCGGTAATTCTTCTGGTTATATCTATTCCACGGGCTTTGCAGAGGGCAATGTTTAAGATATTTTCTTTTTCCTGAAAATAGCCGAGAGAAATACAGGCGGGTTCCCAAAAATATATTCGAAGTGTACCGGCATACCCCGATTTTTCACTTAAACTAAAAAGAGCTTCGTCTATTGCCATATTTTCCGGCCCGGAAAGAGCGCCGGAAATAATTAACCGCCACTTAGCGTTTTTTTTCATATTTCAAGACAGGATTTCTTGCCGCAGTAACTTCATCAAGACGCTTTACGGGAGTATCGAGGGGTGCATTTTTTACCGTCTCAGGAGTTTCCTGTATTTCCTGTTTTATCCTGATAAGTGTCTCTACAAAAAGGTCAAGTGTTTCTTTGTCTTCCGTTTCTGTCGGCTCTATCATAAAGGCCTCATCCACAATAAGCGGAAAGTAAATTGTCGGCGGATGATACCCGTAATCTAAAAGCCGCTTTGCAATATCCAGAGCTCTTATTCCGCTTTCTTTAAATGTATTAATAGAAAGTACAAATTCATGTTTGCAAATCCTGTCATACGGCAGGTTATAATGTTTTTTAAGAAGCTCTTTCATGTAATTGGCGTTTAGTACTGCCATCTCGCTTACTTTACGGATTCCTTCACAGCCGATCATCCTGAGATAGGCATAAGCCCGGAGCATTACCGCGAAATTCCCATAGAAAGCTTTAACTTTGCCGATAGATTTTGGCAGATTACTGTCCAAAGAATATGTTTCGCCGTTCTTCCTGACCACAGGCACCGGCAGGAAATCCGCTAAAAAAGCTTTAACACCCACAGGTCCTGAGCCCGGACCGCCGCCGCCATGAGGGGTCGCAAAAGTCTTATGGAGATTAAAATGCATGATATCAACCCCAAAATCTCCGGGACGGGTAACTCCCATTATTGCGTTAAAATTAGCCCCGTCCATATACATAAGAGCACCGGAGGCATGGACCAGCTTTGCTATCTCTTCAATATTCTTTTCAAATAATCCGAGCGTATTCGGATTGGTTACCATAAATACGGCCGTGTCTTCATTTAAGTGTGCTTTTAGATCTTCCATATCCATATTACCGTCTTTGGATCTGACCGTAACAACATGATAACCCGCAATATGAGCGCTTGACGGGTTAGTCCCGTGCGAGGTGTCCGGCACAATTACCCTGGTCGGAGTTCTCCCTTTGCTGTTATGGTAAGCCCTGGCAATTAAAAGACCCGTAAATTCCCCGTGCGCTCCGGCAGCCGGCTGCAAAGTAACCGCATCCATACCGGAAACTTCTTTTAACATATCTTCGAGCTCATACATTACTTTCAAAGCGCCCTGAACATCCTCTTCACTTTGAAGCGGGTGAAGTTTCGCAAAACCGGGCAGCGCGGCTATATCTTCATTTACCTTGGGATTGTATTTCATAGTACAGGACCCAAGCGGATAGAAATTACCGTCCACCCCGATATTCCTCTTTGAAAGGTTTGTATAATGCCGGACAATCTGCAATTCCGATACTTCCGGCAAATTTGTCAGGTTACGGCGCAGGTACTTCTCCGGAATACCGGTTTGACATTTTGCGCATTCAGGCAAAGTGTACGCTTTACGGCCATCTTTTGTCTTTTCGAATATGAGTTCCATTATTTAACCCTGCTCAGGACTTCTGCCAGCTGTTCTATCTCTTCTTTTGTCCTTTTTTCCGTAACACAGACTAAAAGGTTGTTTTTCAACTCCGGATAATATTTACCAAGATCCAGAAGATTTAATATCTTATTAAAAAGCAGGGCTTTATTAACTGCTTCAGCGCTTTGGTTAGTTTCTATTACAAATTCCTTAAAAAAAGGCGCAGAAAATTTCAGCCTAAAATTTGGATTTTTCGTAATAAGACCGGCTGCATAATGCGCATTTGAAGCACAACTTTTTGCTACTTCCCTTATTCCTTCGCGGCCCATCCACGCAAGGTATATGGTTGCCGAGGTGGCACAAAGCGCTTCGTTGGAGCATATATTTGAAGTGGCTTTTTCACGTCTGATATGCTGTTCTCTGGTCTGGAGCGTCAGTGTAAACGCCCTTTTCCCGCCTTTATCCGTCGTTTCACCTATTATTCTGCCCGGCAATCTTCTGACAAATTCTTTTTTAGCGGCAAAAAAGCCAAGCAGTGGTCCGCCAAAATTCATATCATTTCCCAACCCCTGTCCTTCTCCCACGACTATATCCGCGTTGTAATCTCCGGGAGGAACGACAAGACCAAAAGACACCGGGTCTACAGAAACAATAAACAAAGCCCCTATGGCATGGGTAAGTTTTTCTATTTCGAAAACATCTTCCAGACAACCGAAGAAATTCGGCTGCTGCACAAGGACGCACGCAGTTTCCTCCGTACACATTTCTTTCAGGATATTAAGATCGGCAACACCGTCAAAAAGAGGAACCGTTTCCACGGTTATCCCTGAATTTTTTGTATAAGTTCTTATCACTTCTATCGTTTCCGGAGAAAGTGCACCCGCAATTAAAACTTTCTTCCTGCCATTTGTGTTAAAAGCCATTAGCGCCGCTTCCGCAAGAGCCGTAGCTCCGTCATACATGGAAGCATTGCTGACATCCATTTTTGTAAGTTCACAGATCATAGTCTGGTATTCAAAATAAATCTGAAGTAATCCCTGGGAGATCTCTGCCTGGTAAGGGGTATAGGAAGTATAGAACTCAGACCTGCCGGCAAGATGTTTTACCACAGAGGGAATATAATGATCATATATTCCGCCGCCAAGAAAATTCACATACTCGTCTGCATTTTTATTTTTTAACGAGAGCAGAGATAACTCTTTTCTTAATTCTGATTCTGACACCTTTTTGGGAAGCTTTATTTGGCCTTTATATCTTATTGCTTCCGGAATATCCGAAAACAGTTTTTCAAGAGAAGACACACCCGACACTTCCAGCATCCGTCTTATATCTTCATCGGTATGCGGCAGGTAAGGAATATTCATTAATGATGACCTTCAGATTCAATGTACTTTTGATAGTCAGAGCTATTCATAAGTTTTTCCAATTCAGCAGGGTTTGAAAGTTCTACTTTTACCATCCAACCTTCAGCGTAAGGGCTTTTTGATACTGCTTCCGGAGAAGAGTTTATCACTTCGTTTACCGCAGTTACTTTACCTGAAGCAGGCGCAATTAATTCAAACACTGCCTTAACTGATTCAAGAGAACCAAAAGGAGAACCGGCTCTAAGCTCCTGCCCTATCTTTGGGAGTTCTACATATACAATATCCTTAACCTGATCCACAGCGTACTGCGAGACACCAAAAACAGCTGAGTTTCCCTCTGCTTTAACATATTCATGGCTCTTTGTATATTTTAACTCTTCAGGAAACATACGAACCCTCCATTATGAGGTTTTACTGATTTTATCAAATCCGGGACAAAGTAAAAGGGGAACAAAATAGAATACTATTCCGTTCCCTTTTTATTAAATTCTTTAAAACATTAACAGCAAAATATTGTTTTACCAATCTAGGATTTTTTACCATCAAGGATATCTTCAACCATTTTGAAAAATCTTGTCAAGTCAAAGGGTTTTTCAAGAAACCCGTCAACTTCGTAATTTTTATCAGCTAAAAATACATTTTTTGCATCAGCTTTCGCAGTCTGAACAAGGATAAACATTTTTTTTGTTTTAGGATCCTTTTTCAATTCCTGATGTACGGCAAACCCATCCATCTTTGGCATCATTATATCCAGAATTACCATATCAGGATTTTCCTGCTTTGCCTTTTTGAGTGTTTCTTCTCCATCAAAAGCAAAAGAAACAGTATGCCCTTTTTTCTTTAAGGCCTCACCAATTATGTAGGAAATATCTACTTCATCTTCCGCAATCAGTATTTTAGCCAAAATAACCTCTTGTTCGTAATTATATATCAGTATTTTACACCATGTATATCTTTAGCGCAAGTTAAATAATAATATTTTTACTGTAATACCTCAGTTTTTCTACAGCTGCGCTTCCTTCTTCCGCCTAGGCGGATTTCGCAAAGGATTAATGGTTGGATATCTATACCTTTGCTCAACTTCCCTTACTTCTTTTCCTTCTCTTTCTTCACTTCCTGTCCTTGCTGTACTTACTATTTCTTGCTTCCCCGTTTTGTCAAAGGAATACCTTTCTGACAAAGCGGACATTTTTCCGACTGATAGTTCTCTACTTTCAGGGTCAACAAAGCTTCTTTCCTTACTCCAAAATCAATCTTGCCTCCACTTCTATCGGCAAGAAGTCCGACACCCGTAATCTCTCCGCCAAACGGTTTCAAAGCTTCAATAACTTCCATAACGGAACCGCCCGTTGTTATAATATCTTCAACAATAAGCACTTTTTCTCCGGGATTTATTTTAAAACCCCTTCTTAAAGTCATCTTACCTTCTTCTCTTTCCGTAAATATACCTCTAACCCCGAGGCACTTCGCAACCTCATAGGCCAGTATAACTCCGCCTGTAACCGGACCCACGACAACATTTATATTATCATTTTTAAACCTCTCGGCAATATCTCTGCAAAGGATCTCGGTATACTTTGGCCACTGCAAAACCTGAAATTTCTCCAGGTACTGTCCCGAATGCAGCCCGCTGGTCAATTTAAAATGCCCTTCAAGTAAAGCTCCTGACTTTTTGAAAATCTCTAAAACCTGTTCATTTGACAGCATATAGCCTCCATCTTTCTAATTCTTCTCTATACATATTAGCATAGGGCTTTAATATAATACACCTGAAATAATAACGCTTTCCCTGTGACTTTCGCTGATGAAGAGTTTTGTATTTTATAAAACACAGACGCTGGATCCCGTATCCTGGTACGGGATGACAGAATAATTGCATTATTCGGTCATCCGCCTAGGTGGATTTCGCGAAGAATTATGGTCTTATATTTAGACTTCGCTCAACTTTTTACTTTTATCGACTATTATATACTTCATTGATTTTAGACTTTACAAACATTAAAAACCTTACAAACTTTATAAACTGTTATGACGGACCGACTGTAAGGAGTTTCATCCGTTGTTTCACAAACAGTTTTTCCGCAAACCCCATCAAATCTTCTTTTTTGACCTTTTCTATCTCTTCCATTATGCCGTCCAGGTCCAAGAACTTGTCGTTGTAGTATTCCTGTTTTAATAACCGGCTCATTCTGTTTACGGAGCTTTCAAGACTTAGAATATAGCCGCTCTTTACCTGCTGCTTAACTCTTTCCAGTTCTTTATCTGTGATATTCAACTTTATTTTATCCAGTTCGGCGCTTATTACTTTTATAAGTTCGGGAAGCTTTTCCTTATCTGTGGCGGCATAGACAAAAAATACTCCGCTGTCCGTGTGGGATTCGGTCAAAGAACTGATAGCATAGCAAAGACCTCTTTTTTCTCTCACTTCCTGAAAAAGGTGGGAGCTCATAGAACCGCCGAGAATCTCGTTCATCACCAGAAGTTTATATCTGTCCTCGTGCTTAAAAGCAAGTCCTTCGGTCCCGAGACAAATATGCACCTGCTCAAGTTTTCTTTCGATGTTCTCGGCCTCAAATACAAAACCGGGAGGTTCAAGTTCAGGCAAAAATCCGCCTTTCTGCCAGCCGCAAAAATATTTTTCAACCAAAGCGTAAAATTCATCCTGTTTAATATTCCCCGAGGCAGCCATAATTGTATTTTGAGGGGCAAAGAATTTATGATAATACGCCGTAGTATTTTTTTGATCAAAGGAGTTAACCGTGTTTTCAAAGCCCAGGATAGGTTTACCCAGAGAATGCCCGCCGTAAATACCTTTTAAAAACGCATCAAAAGTAAATTCATCGGGAGTGTCCAGATACATTTTTATTTCTTCCAGTACAACACCTTTTTCTCTTATAATTTCTTTATCAAGGAAATCAGGTTTTAAAAGCATTTCTGAGAGGAGTTTCATCACTTCGGGAAGTTTATCATCCACCATCTTGACATAAAAGCAGGTATACTCTTTGGCTGTAAAAGCATCAATTGAGGCGCCCAGCATATCAAACCCTTCGGCGATCTGAAAAGCAGAGAGCTGCTCATTTCCTTTAAACAACATATGTTCAAGAAAATGGGAAATCCCCTCCAAGCCCGGAGTTTCAAAGCGAGAACCCGACTTTACGAGGATACCAAAAGAAACCGACCTGACATGCGCCATCTCTTCAGACAACACAGTCAGGCCGTTTTTAAATGTTTTTTGTGAATGCATTAACTTCGTTTATTTACCTTGTTCCGTCATCAAGGCCTTTTTCGAAAGTTTAATCTTGCCGGTCTTTTCGTCGATGCCAATAACCTTAACAGTCATCGTATCGCCTTCTCTGCAGACGTCTTCCACTCTCTTCACCCTGTTAATATCGAGTTCGGAAATATGAACTAAACCGTCCTGACCGGGGAAGATCTCAACAAACGCGCCGAACTCGGCAACTTTCTTTACTTTGCCGGTGTACGTCGCGCCCATCTCAGCTTCTCTGGCTATCTCTTTAATCCTGTTAACCGCAGCTTCAAGCGCCGCGCTATCTGCGGAAGCAATATGCACTGTTCCGTCATCATCAATATTTATACTCGCTCCGGTTTCTTCGACGATCTTCTTGATCATCTTGCCGGACGGTCCGATGATTATCTTAATCTTGTCCTGGTGAACCTTGATAGTCACAATTCTCGGCGCAAAAGTGGAGAGTTCTGCTCTCGGAGCACTTATCGCGGCCGTTATTTTATCAAGAATAAGCATTCTTGCTTCTTTCGCCTGGCTCAGGGTCTTCTCTATTATCTCATCCGAGATACCTTCGACTTTCATGTCGAGCTGTATCGCAGTGATACCTTTTGCAGTTCCGGCAACTTTGAAATCCATATCGCCAAAATGATCTTCAATACCCGCTATATCGGTGATTGTTACCCAGCCGTTTGTTTCCTTAATGAGCCCGATGGAGATACCCGCAACCGGGGAGATTATCGGTACACCGGCATCCATAAGCGACAGAGTTGCGCCGCAGACGGAAGCCATGGAGGATGAACCGTTGGATTCGATAATATCGGAAACCAGATTGATAACATATGGGAACTTTTCCTGGCTCGGGATCACCGGGGCAATTGCTTTTTCGGCAAGCGCGCCGTGACCTACTTCACGTCTTCCGACACCGCGGATTGGTTTGGCTTCACCGGTCGCGAACGGAGGAAAATTATAATGAAGCATGTATTTCTT
Organism: Candidatus Firestonebacteria bacterium RIFOXYD2_FULL_39_29; assembly: GCA_001778375.1. Lineage (NCBI taxonomy): Bacteria > Candidatus Firestoneibacteriota > Candidatus Firestonebacteria bacterium RIFOXYD2_FULL_39_29. The sequence goes on along the minus strand of MFGV01000047.1, from coordinate 4,372 downwards.
TTCTGCTTCACCGGAAAGATCATCCAGATACTGAATGTCATCCTTGGTACCGAGCGTGGTAACAACAAGCGCCTGGGTCTGACCTCTTGTAAAGATGGCCGAACCATGGGTGCGGGGAAGGTATCCGACTTCACAGGTGATAGGACGGATATCCGTCATGCCCCTGCCGTCGGGCCTTACTTTGTTACCGAGTATTTCCTTGCGGAGATTTTCGGACTCCAGAGTATCCAGGTAGCCGTTGATCTCGTTCTTTGCTTCAGGGAATTTTAAGAGAAGGGCTGCTTTCACTTCTTCTCTTATTTTTTTAACCGCTGCCGCTCTCTGTTTTTTGTCCCCGCTTTTTTCCACGGAGGCAAGTTTTTCACCGGCTAATTCCTTAACCTGCTTTTCCAGATCAGCGGTTACCGTTCTGTATGTAAAAGTTTTATTTGGTTTTACCACTTTTGACACCATCTCTTCCTGCATCGCAATTATCTCATCCGCGGTCTTTCTGCCGAACTTGACAGCTTCAAGCACTTCTGCTTCGGTCACTTCTTTACTGCCGCACTCGATCATGATAACACCGGCTTTCATATAAACAACCAGGAGTTCCATCGAGCTGCTCTTTAAGTCGGTCATCGTAGGGAAAATAACCATATTACCGGCAATCTTGCCTATTTTGACGGGAGCTACGGGTCCGTGATAAGGAATGTTCGCATTAAGTGTAGCTGTGGATGAACCGATAAGCGCGAGCACATCGGCTTCGTTCTCGGTATCATAAGAAAGAACGGTATTTATAATCTGAACTTCATTTAACAGGTTAGAGGGAAATAAAGGCCTCATGGATCTGTCTGTGATCCTGGCGTTAAGCGTTTCTAACTCCCTGGGTCTTCCTTCTCTTTTGAAGAAACCGCCGGGAATTTTACCTGCTGCGTAAAACCTTTCTCTGTACTCCACCGTAAGAGGAAAATAATCCAACCCTTCCCTTACCGTATCCGACGAACATACCGTCGAAAGCACCAACGTATCTCCATACCTCACGGTACACGAACCTTCCGCCAATTTGGCGATCTTACCCGTAGTGATAGTGAGCTCTCTGCCCGCTATCGTCTTCTTTACTGATATTTCCATTTTGCTGTCCTTAGTTTTTGAACATCTCATTGCACAAAAACATATTTGTTCCAGGAGTTACTTCACGCCCCAATGGCGCTTTCACTTGTAACTTCCGTGTTTCCTATATTTTTTCAATCAGGAATATTAATTTGAAAAAGATTCCACATCCGCCAGTAATATTGGGCGGATCTTTTGAAGAGATTACAAAGCTTTTGGATTCCACTGATCTGCACTAAATCCTAATCAGCTCTCGTGAAATATTTTTTATACTTTCCTATACTTTAAAAAATTACTTGCGGAGTTCTAAACTCTCGATGACTTTTTTGTACTTCTCGAAATCCGTTCTCTTGATATAGTCAAGAAGGCTTCTTCTTTTTCCCACAAGTATCAAAAGGCCCCTTCTGCTGCTGTGGTCTTTTTTGTGGATCTTCAGATGCTCCGTCAGATAATTTATCCTGCCGGTGAGCAATGCCACCTGAACCTCTGAAGAGCCGGTGTCCTTCTCGTGCTTCCTGTACTTACTTATCAAACCTGTTTTCACTTCTTTGTTCAACATCTTATGTTTCCTCCTTTGTTCGCGCGGCAACCAGTGAATCCCTTAACGGGATAAACCAGTATCCTCCGCGTAAGAGCGGCCTCTCCCTTACAACCAGTAGTTGGGCGGCTCGCTGGTAATTGTAATATTATGCGGGTGATTTTCCTGCAAACCTGCGGATGTTATCCTGATGAATTTTGCTTTTGCCTGAAGCTCCTTGATCGAACCGGTACCGCAGTAGCCCATACCGCTTCTTAATCCTCCGATCAATTGAAGAACACTATTGGAGATAGATCCCCTGTAGGGAACTCTGCCTTCAACACCTTCCGGAACCAGTTTTTGATTTTCCACGTTATCCTGAAAATATCTGTCTTTACTGCCTTTTTTCATAGCCGCAAGAGAACCCATCCCGTGATACATTTTAAATCTCCGGCCTTCCAGGAAGACCGTTTCCCCCGGGGCTTCATCCGTACCTGCAAAAAGATTACCGATCATAACACTTGAAGCTCCTGCTGCCAGTGCTTTTGGAATATCTCCGGAATACTTTATACCGCCGTCGGCTATTACAGGAACTTTGTATTTTTTTGCAATCTCACTGCATTCATAAACCGCAGTTATTTGAGGAACGCCTATTCCGGCGATTACTCTGGTAGTACATATAGAACCTGGACCCATCCCAACCTTTATTCCGTCAACCCCCAGTTTGCAAAGGTCTTTTGCCGCTTCCGCGGTCGCAACATTTCCTGCGATAATATCCATACCGGGATATTTCTTCCTGAGTTTTTTCACCATTTCCATTACATTTTTGGAATGCCCGTGAGCCGAATCAATAGACAGCACATCCACATCTGCTTTTACCAGCGCTTCCGCTCTTTCTTCCGCTTCCTTGCCTACACCAATTGCAGCTCCGACACGGAGCCTGCCAAACTCATCTTTACAGGAGTGCGGATATTCAAGACGCTTTTCAATATCTCTTATTGTAACAAGTCCCTTTAAATGCCCGGTTTTGTCTACTACGGGAAGCTTTTCAACTTTATTTTTATTTAGTATCTCCAGAGCTTTAACCAGCGAAACGCCTTCCTGCGCGGTCACAAGATTATTTTTCGTCATATAATCGCCGACCGTGCCTTCCATTTTTTTAATGAACTTCAAATCTCTTCTAGTTAAAATACCGACAAGTTTTCCGTTGACAGTGCCGTCCAGGGTTACAGGAAATCCGGAGATGCCCTTGAACTTCATAATATCCGAAGCTTCTTTAATTGATCTGTCCGGAGAAAGCGTAACCGGATGCGTGATGATACCGCTCATAAATCTTTTTACCCGGTCCACCTGTTCTGCCTGTTCTTTCCAGCTGAGATTCTTATGAATTATCCCTATACCGCCTTCCTGCGCAATAGCTATAGCAAGCCGGCCTTCCGTCACCGTATCCATGGCGGCTGAAATCAGAGGAATGTTGAGTTTGATATTTTTTGTAAGATAAGTTGAAACATCCACTTCCGAATGCAACAGTTCCGACTTTGCCGGAACCAATAATACGTCATCGAAGGTTAGTCCTATTTTTTCAAATTTGTTTTTTGCCATATTCTCTTCTCTCCATTTCCGTCTAGGCGGATTTCGCAAAGGATTATTGGTTAGATATTTATACCTTTGCTCAACTCCCCTTCTGTTACTGCACTTACTGTCCCTGCTTCACTTACTTTATTTGCTTTGTTTGCTGTACTTCCTACAGTTGGCTTCTTGTATATTTAGCAAACAGTTCGACTTTCTTTTTGGTTTCCATTGAAGTGAAATCCTCCATGGAAAGCCATTTATCATAACCAAATTTTCTTAAAGCAATAATAGTTTTTTTAACATTTACACTGCCTTCCCACACAGCACACGACCCTGCTTCCCATATAACCGAACCATCAAGTTTCACTTCCTTAACAGTCCATCTGCCGTTTTTCAGATGCACATGGACCAGATAATCCTTAAGAAGGTCCAATTGTATTTCTATATTTTCATATCCCTCATACACCATGTTTCCCGGGTCCAAGATAACCCCGACATATTTCGGATCGAACTGAGATACAACACGGTGCATAAGACCGACTGAAGGCACAATAGTCGACATATGCGTTTCTATTAAAGCTTTGGCCTTGTATTTTTTCACCAGTTTTTCAACTTTCGCCATATTTCTTACTAAACTATTATATTTATCAGTGTAGTTATCTTTTTCCGCTCCAAAAGAAGCAGTAGAGCCTCCCACCCGAAACTGTGTCGTACCAAGTGTTTGAAGATTCTTACACACTTCCTCTATACCTTCAAAATCATCAGCATTCAGATAGGTGCCTAAAGAGCATATCTCCAGTTTGTATTTATTACAGGTCTTTCTTATCTCTTTGGCTTTCTCTGTAAGATTCTTTACACCTATATCACACTTATGATTTCCCCAAAATGAAAAGGGTTTTGTTTTTTGCTCTGCCGTTAAATCTCTTACTCTAAGTTCTATACCCTCATAGCCATTTTGACTGAGCAGTTTACACTGTTCTTCAAAATCATACTCAGGAAGGCAAGCCGTAAAAACCGCTAATTTCATATTTTCATCCTTTTCTAAAAACGATTCCACAGATTGCAAAAATACGAGATTCCACTGATACAAACACAAATTCAAACTCAATACTGTCCTTTGTTAAAATATTTTCCTAAAATGCTTTATTTTTCAGCATTTTGTAGAAAAGTTTGTTAAAATACCTCTTAGAATGG
>MFGV01000046.1 GCA_001778375.1 Candidatus Firestonebacteria bacterium RIFOXYD2_FULL_39_29 | reverse complement strand
TGACAAAAATGCTGCTTTTATATGAACTAAATATTTTTAAAATCGCACTTTTAACATAATTCAGCGGAACTTGGGCTAGGTTCTGGGTACTGGGGAAAGAAAAATTCCCCGTCCTTTTCAAAAAGGGCAAGCCTTTTAGAGATTAAATTAAACTATTTTTTAATCTTAGCAATAAGCGCGGGCACGACTTCAAAGAGATCACCGACTATACCATAAGTAGCAATCTCAAATATCGGAGCTTGAGGATCTCTGTTGATAGCTATAATGTTCTCAGAAGACTGCATACCCGCCATATGTTGAATTGATCCGGAAATTCCTACTGCGATATAGAGTTTCGGACATACTGTTTTTCCCGTTTGCCCAACCTGATGTGAATACGGAATCCAGCCGGCATCGACTGCGGCTCGGGAAGCACCCACTGCACCGTTTATCAACTGCGCCAGTTCACGGATTAACGCAAAGTTCTTGGCTTCGCCCAGCCCTCTTCCCCCGGATACAATAATATCCGCTTCAGAAAGGTTAACCGTGGACTCAACTTCTTTTACAAATTCTATAAGTTTCGTCCGGGCAATCAGGCAGTCTTCTTGAATGTTTTTTGCAATAATAAGCCCTTTTCTGTTCGGATCTTTAACTGCTTTTTTAAATACTTTATGCCTTACAGTCGCCATCTGAGGCCTAAAACTCGGACAAGTAATAGTAGCCATAAGATTTCCGCCGAAAGCAGGCCTGGTTTGCAATAGGAGTTTTGTATACTGGTCAATATCCAGCTGGGTACAATCCGCGGTAAGTCCGGTCTCCAGCATAACGGCAACCTTAGGGATAAAAGAACGCCCGAGCGCCGTGGCTCCCGTTAAAATAATATTTGGTTTGTACTCTTCAACTAAAGAAACCAGAGCTTTTGCGTAAGATTCGTCATTGAAATCTTTTAAGCAATTTGAATCCACAACGAAAACTTTATCCGCGCCGTAAAGAATAAGATCATTGGCTTTTTTTGTAACATCATGTCCGATAAGGACGGCACAGAGTTCTTCTCCGAGTTCCGTAGCAAGCTTTCTTCCTTCATTTAAGAGTTCATAAACAACCGAAGCAATCTCTCCATGCCTCTGTTCCGCATATACCCAGATACCTTTATAAAGAGAAAGATCCTGATCTGATACTTTTCTATCAACCTGGATCAATATCGCTTTAAATTTCTTACAGGCGTCAAGACAGGCCCCGCAATAATTACATTTAACAGGATCTATAAACGCTTTTTTGTTTTCGAGTATGGTAATCGCGCCCTGAGCGCAAGTAGGAAGACATAACTTGCAACCCACGCATTTTTCATTTAATACTTTTATAGCCACAATAACCTCCGGATCTTATTAACTTTAATTAATTAATTTTGCTGCTCTTAATTTGCCGGTAATTTTCTCGGCTTTTTCTTCAACCGTTGCGCCTTCGATTATTTCTTTTTTTCCGCTTCTAACAGGCACAAAAACCCGATTAACAAGCGTAGGAGAACCGCGAAGTCCTATGAAATCCGGATCGCATTCTATGTCTTTCGCGCTCCATACCGCAGGCTTATAGTTTTTAGCCTTCATTTTTCCCCGCATAGACTCGATCCTTGGTTCATTGATCTCTTTTACCACGGAAATGAGGACAGGAAGGGAGCTTTCAAGAACTTCATATCCATCATCCATCATTCTTTCTACTCTTATAGTTTTTGCACTCAGGTCAACATTTTCTATCTTTTTAACCCAGGCTACAAAAGGAATATCCATCCAGTTGGCAATTCCGGGACCCACCTGCGCGGTATCGCCGTCCATTGCTTGTTTTCCAGTCAGTATAACATCGGCTCCGCCCATTTTCTTTATACCCTGCGCCAGTGTGTAGGAAGTGGCAAGTGTATCTGAACCCGCAAATGCACGGTCAGAGAGCAGTACGCCTTCATCCACACCCATACCTATGCAGGTTTTAATGGCCTGGTCCGCTTGCGGAGGACCCATAATAATAACGGTTACTTTACCGCCAAATTTTTCCTTTAAGCGTATGCCCTCTTCCACGGCATAAACATCGAAAGGATTAACGATGGCCTCTACACCTTCCCTTATAAGAGTATTTGTAGCCGGATTAATCGCGACCTTAGTAGTTCCCGGTACCTGTTTGATACATACGACTATGTTCATTGTTGACTCCTAAAAATAGTTTGCAAGGTTCATAAGGTTTGTAAGCAAAGCTTTTCTCGTAATGAACCTAAATTTAACTGTCAAATATCTTTGACAGAGCGAGATAAAGTTTGTAAGGTCTTTTTTAATTGTGTTATTATTTACCTTATCTATCTTAAAACCTCATTTTTTCGGTTTTTGCTAAGCCTCCGACCTCTGCGCATCCGCGCATCATTTCTTCGACGCTATTTCTTTTATCAACCCTAACGCTATTTCGTTTCTTTGTATCTGATTGGTACCTTCGTAAATCTGTGTTATTTTTGCATCGCGCATCATTTTTTCTACAGGGTATTCTTTCATATATCCATAACCGCCGAGGATCTGCACGGCATTTACGGTTACTTTCATCGCAACATCAGAACAGTAAAGTTTACTCATCGCGGATTCTTTTGCAAAAGCTTTGGCATCACCCGCAGCATCAATAGTTTTTGCTGTTGCATAAAGCAGAGCCCTTGCAGCTTCAATTTCTGTCGCCATATCAGCCAGCATATGCTGCACTGCCTGGAAAGAACTTATCGGCTGGCCAAATTGTTTTCTCTGTCTTGAATAAGCAAGCGCTTCTTCAAATGCGCCTGCAGCAATACCAAGAGCCTGCGCCGCAACACCAGGTCTTGAGTTATAAAGAGTATTCACTGCAACAATGGCACCCATGCCTTCTTTTGCGATTATCTGATCTTTATGAATCCTGCAATCCTGAAATACAAGTTCACGGGTCGCAGAAGCACGGATTCCCATTTTATTTTCTTTTTTTCCAAAGGTAAAGCCCTTCGTATCCTTTTCAATAATAAAAGCAGTTAAACCCCTGGAACCTCTCGCCCTGTCCGTTACGGCTATTACACTGTAAACCCGGGCTTCTCCGCCGTTTGTAATCCACTGTTTTGTTCCATTTAATACATAGTAATCACCGTCTTTAACCGCAGTAGTTTGCATGCCCAACGCATCCGAACCGGCATTTGCTTCAGTAAGACCGAAAGCAGCAAGATCTTTACCGGAGGCTATATCCGGAAGGTATTTTTTCTTCTGCGCATCGGAAGAAAATAACAAAATTGGAAAAGTACCCAGCGCGGTTGCAGCCATAGAAAGAGCAATAGCAGAGCAGACCTTGGACATTTCTTCAACAGCCAGACAAAGACCCATAATACCTTTACCCATCCCGCCATATTCCTCGGGAATATAAAGACCGCAGAGTCCTGCTTCGCCCATTTTTTTTACTTCTTCAGTCGGGAAGTGGCCTTCTTCGTCATACTTCTCCCTGACCGGTTTTATGTGCTTTGCAGCAAATTCCTTTGCCGTATCAATTATCATTTGCTGTTCTTCAGTGAAAAAATAATTCATCATACTTTTCTCTCCTTTTTCTATTTTAAAAAGCTTTCAACGCTTCTTTTGCAGCATTCAACTCTGCCTCTTTTTTGTTTTTACCACGGCCTTCTCCTAAAATTTTTCCGCTAAAAGCGACTCTTACGATAAATGTCTTTTTGTGTTCAGGCCCCTCTTCCGAGGCAATATGATAAATCGGTCTTTTTTTAAACTTTTTCTGAATAAGTTCCTGAAGCTCGGACTTATAATCCTTTGCTTCCCTTTCATCTACAATCAGGTCATTTAAAACAAATTCTTTCATGAACCTGGTAGCGTTTTCTAAACCGCCGTCTAAATATATAGCCCCGGCAAGCGCTTCAAATGCGTTTGAGAGTGTAGACTCCTTATCCCTGCCTTCTGAGGCTTCTTCTCCTCTTCCAAGGAACAAATAACCCCCAAGATTGCACTTTCTTGCAGCCCCGGCTAAACTGGGCTGACTTACCGCCAGAGATTTAACCCTGGTAAGAAAGCCTTCGTTTGCCTCCGGATATTTCTCAAATAAGTACCGGTTTGCTATGACGCCTACAACCGCATCCCCGAGAAACTCCAAACGTTCGTTAGATTCTTTTTTTTGAAGTTTGTTCTCGTTAACAAAAGAAGAGTGAGAAAAAACCGTAGCCAAAACATCAACGGCTTTAAACCGGTAGCCGATTATTTTTTGAAACTCTTCAAGATCTGTTTTTGTTTCAAAGTCAGATCTGTTCATCCAATATATTTTTTAACCGCAACAGTAGCGTTATGCCCGCCAAAACCAAAAGAATTGGAAATAGCAAGATTAACGGTTTTTTGTTTTGCTTTATTTGGCACATAATCAAGATCACACGCAGGATCCGGCGTAACCAAATTGATCGTCGGTGTAATAAGGTCATTCTTTACCGAAAGCACGGTTGCAATAAACTCAACCCCTCCGGCTGCGCCCAGCATATGGCCTATCATGGATTTTGTACCGCTTACAGAAAGTTTATAGGCATGTTCTTTAAAAACACGCTTTATTGCAGCTGTTTCCCCGGTATCACCTAAAGGTGTAGAGGTCCCGTGAGCATTAACATAATCAACTTCTTCCGGTTTTGCACCGGCATCATTGATACAATTTTGCATTGCTCTTGCGCCGCCTTCTCCGTCTGCCGGCGGGGCAGTCATATGGTAAGCATCGGAAGACATTCCATAACCTACCATCTCCGCGTAAATTTTTGCGCCCCTTGCTTTGGCATGCTCAAGCTCTTCCAAAACCACAATACCTGAACCTTCTCCCATAACAAAACCATCCCTGTCTTTATCGAAAGGACGGCTGGCATGTTTTGGGTCATCATTACGGCAGGACATTGCCTGAGCAGAACAAAAACCTGCCATTGCAAGTTCTACTATAGTACACTCAGAACCGCCGGCCACCATGACATCAGCATCTCCATATTGAATATGCCGGTATGATGTACCAAGGCTGTTATTACCTGAAGCACAGGCTGTCACAACACAAGCGCTTGGACCTTTTAACCCAAGCTGTATTGAAACCATACCTGCGGCCATGTTAGAAATCATCATGGCAATAAAGAAAGGACTTATTCTTGATGGGCCTTTTTCGATAAGTGTATAGGTCTGGTCCATAAGGGTTGTTAAGCCGCCTATTCCTGAACCTATAATAACACCCATCCTGGTAGCATCCTCTTTGGTGACATCCAAACCGGAATCTTTCATTGCCTGGACAGAAGCTGCTATAGCATACTGGGTAAAACCATCCATACGCCGGGCACTCTTTTTATCTGTATATAATGTAGGATCGAACCCTTTGACTTCACAGGCAATTTGAGTAGTCAGACGGGAAGCGTCATACTTGGTAATTTTATCCGCACAGCTGACGCCGTCACAAAGGCTCTTCCAGAAAGTATTAACATCATTACCGGCCGGGGAGATCACCCCGAGGCCGGTAACTACGACTCTACGTTTCATGATTTAACCGTGTCCGATTAGGAGTTGGTTTTTTCTTTTAAGTATTCAACGACATTCGAGACTGCCTTGATCTTTTCGGCATCAGTATCCGGTATTTCTATTCCGAATTCTTCTTCGAAAGCCATAACAAGTTCGACTGTATCCAGAGAATCCGCACCCAGATCATCAACAAATGATGCGGTTGGGGTAACCTGGGCTTCTTCTACGCCCAGCTGTTCAACTATGATTTTTTTCACTCTCTCTTCAATTGTAGCCATTTTAACTCCTCCTTAGTGTTTCTTAAGCTGTCTTTCTAGACTGCTTTAAGTAAAACCTAAACTAGCGACCCAACTTGTGGCCGAGCCGTCAGCCTAGTTTTTAACGGGGGGTTCGCCCTCCATTAAAAGATTATATATTCTAGTGAAATGAAGCCGTTTTGTCAAGTACAATTTTTCCTTCGTTTTTGCGAATATTGCTTATATTTCAATGGTTTTATGCAATTCTAACCTGTGTTTTTAAGGTAAGCAGGTGATTTCGCCTCCGCCAGTGATATTTGGCGGATCTTTCGAAGAGATTTAAAGGCTGATTGCGCTGATACATGAAAAAAATCTAAATCTACCGGTAGTAGACCTGTTACTTTCCGTTACTACATATTATGAAGAACGGGCTGGACATTTCTGCCAGCCCGCTTTTGCTATTGTTTTGCTATTTTCCTTGTTTCTGGTTTATTTTTTTGTTTAGAATTTAGAATTTCGACCTTAGTGCTTGATTTTAAGACATTACCATCCCGCCGTCAATCGCTAAAACCTGGCCGGTTACATAGTCAGCAAGGGGTGAGGCAAAGAAAAGAACGCCATTTGCTACATCCTGAGGCTGTCCCATCCTGGAAAGGGGGACAAACTTAAGCATCGCCTGTTTTTGCTCTTCTGTAAGCTTATCCGTCATTGCTGTCTGGATATACCCCGGGGCAACTGCGTTTACGGTGATATTCCTGTTTGCATACTCCTTGGCTATAGACCTGGTAATACCTAAAACACCGGACTTTGAAGCCGCATAATTAACCTGTCCGGCATTTCCCATAAGTCCGATAACCGAAGAAATATTAATAATACGCCCGTATCTTGCCTTCATCATGGTCTTTACAGCCGCTTTAGTGCAGTTGAAAGTACCTTTTAAATTGATAGCAATAACCAGATCCCAGTCCTGCTCAGACATACGAATAAGAAGCCCATCTCTGGTAACTCCCGCGTTATTAACAAGAATATCCAGCTTTCCAAGGTCCTTCACGGTGCTGTCAATCAAAGCATCGCACTCCGCCGCCACCGAAACATTTGTTTTATAAGCCGCTGTCTTTATTCCCAGCTTAGCCAATTCTTTCGCAGTCTCCTCCGCCTTTTCTATATTTACATCACAGATCGCAACATTAGCCCCTTCCTTCGCCAGAGTTTCCGCAATAGCTTTACCTATACCCTGAGCCGCCCCTGTTACCAGTGCCACCTTTCCCTTTAACATATCCATCTCTATACCCTCCAATTAAGTTAAACGATTCTTGATTTTACCATATTTAAAGGGATTGAGGAAGCGGGAAAAGCAGGCGAAGCAGATAAAGCAAGTGCAGTAAAAGAAGTAAACACAAAAACGAAAAATGACCTATATTATAATTTTCTAAGAAAGTTTCACCTAAAAACCACTGTTTTTTACTTTCTTCACTTACTTTTCTTACTGTGCTTGCTTCTTTTTCTTGTTAATTGCCGGCTTTTCCTTTTTGCTTTCAACAATCTTCAAGCAATAGAATAAACAGATCAGGAAACTTATACCGGCAGCAGAATAATTAAGTATCATATAATAAACATTATAACTTGGACTGGCAAAATACATAGACACAATTAATACACTCATAATTAGTTGAAATTTTTCATGAAAGTATTCTTTTCTGATTGCCATTTTCTTTTTATCCATCTCCCATCCAAGGGTTGAAGAAAGCATTATTATAAGGAGGAGAAGATGATTAAATGAGGGGAAAACTGATTTCAAGCCCTTTTTACTGTAATAGACAAAAACTAAGATATACAATAGAAGAATACATACTAATATGCCCCAACCAATTACAAGCATTACTTTTCTTTTTTTTGTCATTTCCCAGGGTGCATATTTCTTTGGATTTTTCATAAATATTACAAACTCCACTGCAAAGAATATAGCTGCTAACAAGAAACCCACAGCCAGCAATAAAGCCAAATATCCAAACCGAGAATCTCTCAGATAATAGACTCCAAACAGAAGATCTGTTCCTGACGCCGAAATAAGCTTTTCAAACACATATGAATAGGCAAATACCAACGAAGCCGACAAAAATATTACAGCGCACAATATATTTTCAATGCTTTCGCTTCTGCCTTTTCTTTTGTAAAACCATAACCAAGCCAGCCCTAAAGGTAAAAGCAAACAAACAACATATTTAAGGATTGTTATTATTAATTCTCCCATTCTTCCTCCACTAATTGATCAGTAACAATACTTTTCATATTCAACAGTCCCCCCGAACTATCTAACCTGATTTATTTAATTTTACTTGCCTTTTCTTTACGGTATTCGATAATCGCCCATATTCCCAGTGCGACAAAGATCATCTTTACAATTGCATGAAGGATCCACAAGGTTTTATGTTCATAAAATATTTCAACCAAATCTCCAGTTTGGAAAACTGTCATCAAAATTAAAAAATCACGCACAAGATGCTTTTTAAAAGCAGAGTCTTTCTTCACTATCTGATATACAACAAGATATATCGCGGTAAGAACTGCTATGACTGGTAAACCAAACAGTTGAATTAGAAACCAACCTCTATGAATTATATTTTCCATTTCATATACCCCTTGAGATTTATAATTTCACTAACAAAGACGCTGGGTCCCGAATCTCAGTCCGGGATGACAGAATTCTGCTTTTACGTGAGCAACGTTTCAACGTGTAACGTTAGCAACCTCAGTTTTAAACTTCTCCAACGTTTCAGTGTTATCTATATTATAGACTCTGGCTTCTTTTTTGATCTTCTTTACCAGGCCGGAGAGGACTTTGCCGGGGCCTACTTCTACGAAGAGGTCAATGCCGTCTTTTAACATTCTGCAGATGGTGTCTTCCCAAAGAACGCTTGAAACTACCTGTTTTACCAGGAGTTCTCTCGCGGTGTTACCGTCTTTCACATAGTCTGCTGTTACGTTTGCTATGATCTTTGTTGTGGGATTATTGAAATTTACATTTTTAAGTTCTACGGCAAGTTTTTCCTGCGCGCTGGTCATCAAGGTCGAGTGGAACGGGCCGCTTACTGCGAGGGGAATTGCTTTTCCTCCTGCGCCTTTGGTAAGCTTGCACATCTCTTCTACGCCTTCTTTTGTCCCCGAGACCACTATCTGGCCGGGTGAGTTATAATTAGCAGGTGCAACTAATCCTACTCTTGAAGCATCTTTGCAAAGCTGGTCAACTTTTTCTCTCGGAAGCATTAAAATTGCTGCCATTGTACCGCCGGAAGCAGCTTTCATGAACTCCCCGCGTTTCCTGACTATTTTTACTGCATCTTTAAAATCAAGGACCCCTGTTGCTACAAGCGCCGAGTATTCACCGAGAGAATGGCCTGCAACTACATCCGGTTTTGCAAAAGGTAATACTTCCTGTAATATAGCTATGCTTGTCGTAAGAATTGCCGGCTGGGCGTTTTCCGTGCTTTTTAATACGTCGTCCGGCCCAAGAAAACAGATGTCTGATATTTTCAAACCGAGAGCTGAGTCCGCTGAATCAAAAATACTTTTGGCCTTGGCAAATTTTCCAAAAAACTCGGTACCCATTCCTATACTTTGTGAACCCTGACCTGGAAAAAGAAATGCTGTTTTCATAGTAGACTCCTTCCGATGAGATTAATGCGTTATTATACCCTGAAAACGAAGTAGAAATATTCATATTAATAACTTGAAAAGCCTGTCTACTGTTTAATAATCAGTGGAATCCCGTAGCTTTGCAATCTGTGGAATCTAACCCGAAATCCTCCTAAATCTTAATATTGTGCAAGTCAAAAATGGTATGCTTTCTACTTCGGATTTTGGGTTATATTGACCATTTTATTACGGCGGCACCCATGGTCAAGCCGGCGCCAAACGCCGTTATGACAAGGATATCACCTTTTTTTAATCTTCCTGCCGCATATGCTTCGGTCATTGCTATCGGTATTGAAGCTGACGAAGTGTTACCGTACTTTTCCAGATTAATAAATACTTTCTCCGGCGGAAGTTTCATTCTTTTTGCTATGGATTCTATTATCCTGATATTTGCCTGGTGGGGAATAACAAGGGAGACATCTTCATACTTCAGACCTACTTTAAGAAGGGCCGTGTCGATAGCTCTCTCCATGCCCTTTACCGCGTTCTTAAACACTTCATTGCCTTCCATTTTTATAAAATTACTCCGGTTTTTCAGTACTTCTTCCGAGAACGGGGTTCTTGAACCGCCTGCGGGAACTTCCAATAGATGCGTTTTAGTGCCATCAGAAAAAATATAAGAAGAGAGTAGTCCTGTGTCTTCTTCCGTCGACTGTAGTACTACCGCACCTGCGCCATCTCCAAAGAGAACACAGGTGTTTCTGTCCGTCCAATCCGTAAGTTTTGAAAGACAATCAGCCCCGATAACAAGAATGGTTTTCGCTTCACCGGACACTATCATTCCCTTTGCAAGAGTAAGGCCGTAAATAAAGCCGGAGCAAGCGGCAGAGAGGTCAAAAGCGGCAGCTTTAGTTGCTTTAATATTGTTTTGGACAAAACAGGCGGAGGAAGGAAAAGCCATATCAGGTGAAACAGTACCTACCATAATTATATCTATTTCTTCAGGCTTAATCTTTGCCATTTCAATGGCTCTTAAAGCTGCCTGCGTAGCAAGGTCCGAAGTGGCGGTTTTTTCATCAGCAATGTGACGTTCCGACATCCCGGTCCGGGTTTTTATCCATTCATCGGTAGTTTCCACCATCTTCTCGAGGTCTTTATTGGTTAAGATCTTTTCGGGAGCGTAAAAACCGATCCCGGTTATTTTTGCAGATATCTTCGACATATTTTACTCCGTTTCACCATTACTGAATTTTTTTATCTCTTCGGCAATATGATCTTGGACATTGCTCTGTACAGATTCCACCGCGGTTTTAAAAGCATTTTTCATTGCTTTTACGTTGGAACTTCCGTGACTTACGAAAATGTAACCGTTAATACCGAGAAGCGGGGCACAACCGTATTCCGCATAATCGGTCTTTTTTATTATACCTTTAAACACCGGTTTTAATATCCAGGCTCCTATGGAGATGAATATACTCTTCCCAGAAAGTTCCGCTTTTAATATCGCAAAGAAATTTTTTGCCAAACTTTCGGCAAATTTTAAAACTACATTTCCCACGAAACCATCGCAGATGATAACATCCGCTTTATCGGAAAGGATATCCCGGCCTTCTATATTTCCAATAAATTTAACGTTTGTCGCTTTAATAAGTTTTGCCGCTTCAATGGTGAGATCATTCCCTTTGGTCTCTTCTTCTCCTATACTGATAAGTCCGACCCTGGGTGATCCCGCAGTTATAACATCATTATAATATACAGCACCCATTATTGCGAATTGCTGAAGATGTTTCGGTTTGCAGTCGGCGTTCGCGCCGGCGTCCAGAAGAAGAGCCCGGCCATGCTTCGAAGGAAAGAATGCGCCAAGTGCGGGACGTGCCACACCCTTAAGCCGGCCAAGTTCAAAAAGTGCCGTTGCCATAACCGCGCCTGTATTACCGGCAGAAATGAGAGCATCCGCTTTTTTATCTTTTACGAGTTTTACACCGACTACAAGAGAGGAGTCTTTTTTTTGTTTGTAAGCGTCTGTGGGAGATTCATGCATACCGATAACTTCGGAAGCATGCACAACAGAAATAGCCAAGCCTTTAGTTTTGTATTTTTCCAACTCAGCTTCTATTCCTGGTTTGTCTCCTACAAGGATAACCTCAATACCGAATTCTTTTGCGGCTAAAACGGCACCTTCTACTTCTATTGCCGGTGCGTTGTCACCGCCCATTGCGTCAAGGGCTATTTTCATGGGTTTGTCCGTTCAGGCTCAAATAAATGAGGCCTGCGGCTAAACGTCCAATACTTCTTTTTTTCCGTAATAACCGCAATTTTCACAAACTCTGTGAGGAAGCTTGCTTTGCTTACACTGCGGACATACGGATAGACCGGGGGTCTTTAATTTCCACTGAGATCTTCTGTGATCCCTTCTTGAAGCAGAAAACCTTCTTTTTGGGTTTGCCATTAACTTCCTCCTCAAATAAAAATCTGTCTATAAAGTCCATAAGTTCTGTAAGGTCCATAACGTCTCAAATTATTGTAGTATTATTAAATTAAACAACTCCAAAATGTGAACCCGATACCCAGAACCCTGAACCTATCACCTATTATTTATTCTTTTTTTCTTTTAAAAGTTTTTTTAAATTTGCGAAGGGTTTTAAATCTTCCGCTTCGCAAGAACATTCAGCCTTATTCAGATTTTTTCCGCAACCGGGGCAAATACCCTTGCATTTTTCATTGCAAACGGCTATTTCAGAAACAGAAATTAACACCGCCTGCCTCACATCTTCCAAAAGATTCAATTCATCACCCTGGAGAAGTTCCTCATCAAGGGCTTCTTTATCTATCTGTCCGTCTTCCTCAAAATTTCCTTTAACATACTTATGGTCAAAATCGGCATTAATACTTCTTTTAACCACTATACCACATCTGGCACAGACAGTCTCCAAGCTAGTTTTTGCTCTGCCTCTGACAGTGAAACTCTCTATCTTATTATCAACTTCAATGGTACATTCTACTAAACCTAGAAATCTTGCATCTTTTATATCATCTATGCCAAGTTTTTCAGCAGTCTCTGCAATATTAAAACACGAAACACCTTCTTGAAGCGTCTTTATATTGATAATCATTATTTTGCCTTGTAAAAAAACATTTTACCTGAATAAATCATTTAAGTCAATACGAAAATACCAAGGAAAACTCCTGTTTTATATATCCTCCTGAAACTGACAGGCATGTCGAGAATGACAAAAATACGAATTTGACTCTTAGTTTCTGCAAAAACAGGATGACACAGATGAAAATAAGGGCGGCAATTCTTGCCGCCCTTATTCTTTTAATAAATCCTGTCTTATTCTTCTTTTGTTTCCTTTTCCGCTTTAGGCTCAGCTTTTCCTTCTGATTCAGCAGCCTTTACTTTTCTCTTCGCCGGCGGCCTATTTACTTCTTTTGACTGTATTTCCGGGTCAAAATAAGAATCTCTGATTGCATCAATGGTCTTCAACACGGAAACATTATATTGTTTCACCAGTTTATTATCTTTATAGATAGATACTTTATTAACTATATCATGTTTACCTTGCTTGAAAGTCTGAGGACCAAATACTACCTTATTGATCACTGTTTTTTCTTTGTTATTCTTATCGGCAGAGTCAAATTCAACAATCGCTAACTGCTGCGTATCCTTATCAACATAATATCTCAATGTCTTTCCGTTTACAAACCTGTAAGTCTTGTCATTAACTTTCTCTTCTGTCTCAACAGACTCCTTCATATACTTTTTATGCATAAAATACCAATCAGGAAGTACGCTCAAAGCAATGAAATCAGCATTAATCTTGCCCATGATAGCACTGGTGTTTTTTTTGATATCATAAAAATCCGCACCATCAAAGATACGCTTACTGATTATACTGATTTCCGAAGGAGTAACCTCCTGAACTTCATACATTTTTCTTTTACTTTCCGTGTAAAGCTTTAGCCTGTTAATTACTGTAATAATCCTTGTATTGGTTTCTATTTTATTTGAGCCCTGTTCTTTTCTAGTAAAAAACTTCTTTACCTTCGCCTTAAAACTCAGATCCGGAACAAATATTGTGGTTTCATACTCTTCCTGTCTTTCTTTTGTAATATCAAAAGCAAGAAGCAATAGAGGTCTTTCTGCGGAAAACATATCAGCTTTCTTTTGGGCATCATACTGAAATCTTGATGCAGCGAAAATCCCCGGTGAAAACAAGAAGGCAAGCACCAGAATCGAAACTACTGTTCTTTTCATATCACACCCCCATAATTTCGGTTTTTAGCCGAGTATACATCACTCTTATTATATACTTTTTATCCTTGTATTTTCAAACATTAAATAGCTTTTTTTAACCGGTCAGTCCCCAGAGCAGGCAGAGAATCCTTCGTCCTATACCCGAGAAAAGAAAGCGGTATTGGTCTGTCTGCATCCGCCTCTTTGATTGACAATAAAAAACGCAACCTAAAGATATATGGCAAACAATTACAGCCCACAGGTATTTCTTCTTCTCTTATCTATTTTTAATCATAATGTCTATTCTGTGATTCTCTATGGTATCTTCAAAACCGCTGCATTTAATATTTTTTTCAGGAAGAATCAATATTTCAGAAAAATACTGCGCCAATATCTTGGCCTGTTCACCTGACATGGAAACATCCTCGCCGTGCACCTCAATATTTAAAGCAAGAGTAAAATTTTCTTTAAGATAATCAGACATTTCCTTGAGAATTGGAATACCTTCTTCGAGTATTTTTGTTTTTTCCCTTTCAATATCAAATATTTTTTTTCTGGTAACAGAAACATATAAGCCGTCGTTCTCCTGATGAACCAGCTGGTGAATAACAAAAGGCGAGCCAATGACGGTTCTCGGGTTACCTGACTGATCCACAAGATTAATCAGATATGAATACGGATTTCCCACTTTAATTATTTTGTTAGCCGCGTTTCTTCCGCTCCATTCAATGATTTCCGGAGGTTTTCCTTTTCCTTCAAATTTTTTAAAAGTTTTTCCTTTGGAATCTGTAACAATAAGCTCCCAGGTGGCTGTCTTAAAACCCATAGCTTTCAGAGAAAAACTTGCTATCGGTTCTTTTACAAAAACAGAAAGAAAGGGAAAAGCAACCTGTTGACTTGAAAGCATTTTCGGCACGGCATCCTTTAAATCAGAGAGTGCCGGTGATTTTTCAAGAAACTTCTTTTCGGTATCTATAGTCGGAAGCACTGCCTCGTTAATATTCATCTTAATTTCCAAAAGCGGCTTTTCACTCTTAACCTTAAGTTTATCTTCGCCTGTAACGGTGACATCATCGATTCGCCCCGAAGTTTTTTTAGCAGGCACAGAGCTTTCCGGCTTTTTTACTTCAGAAGTTACTTCCGGTTTTGCAGCTTCTTGAGCAAAGATTAAAACACTAAATACAATGATTAGCACAATACTTTTCATCGGTTCTCCTCTGTTAAAAACACTGCCGTTAAAACATTCTACGTTACTCACGTTGCTAACGTTCTACATTAACGTGGTATTATTATATCAATATCTCCTAAATCTAAAACTAGAACCTTTTTTCCCTCTTCTGTTCTTGCCAAATCTCTTCTTTCATCCGCCACAAAGCGTTGGCGGATTTCGCTAACGCTTAACTTTACTCACTTTTTTCACTGTATTGGCTGTTTTTGCTTTCCTTGCTTTTTTTGCTATTTCGCCAGTTTAAATCTAAAAGTAACAACACCCCATTGATCATCTTGTTTTGCTGACCTAGAAAGAGCTTCAAATTGCCAGGTCTTCAGTACGGCCATTACAATTTTGTCTAATTCAGGATAACCGGAAGTACGCTCTATAGACATTTCATCTTTCACGGCACCACTTGGAGATACGAAAAACCTTACTGCTACATCAGCTTCTACTCCTTTTTCCTTCATCCACTCAGGGTACTTCGGCATATAGGAAACAATAATACCCCTGCCCTGCAAAGGTCCGATAAGTTCTACCGATGATTTACTTACCGCAGTTTTTTCCAGAGCAGCCGCTGTTTCAGCTTTTTTAACCGGAGCTATATTTACTTTAGTTTCAACCTTTTTCAGGTCCTCATTCTTTAAATTAATACCACCGCCACCGCCGTATCCTATTGCAGGTTTTCCTCCGCCGCCCCCTCCGCCTTTCGAAGCAATTCTTGTCGTGTTTTCGACAAGCTTTTCCTCCATCGCCAGAAGTTCTCTTACTTTTTTTCTCTCTTCGGCAGTACCTACTATTTCTTTAATTTTTCCGTCATCTTTAACCCTGGTTTTCAGTTTTATACCCAAATCATCCGCTTTACTGTTCTTATCAAGTGGCGCCTTTTTTTCAGTCAAAAGATCAGACGGTGTAAGATCCCTGATCTTTCCATCATCAATTTTTCTCCCGGCATCAGCTGTTGTCAGGATATCTTTTATTTTATCCGCGCGCTTAAGCCCGACTTCATCAAATTTCAAAGCATCTGTCTTTCTGGCAACAGGCTCTTCCCTGTCGGTTAGTTTTCTCTCCTGTTCCATCAACTCATTTAGCTTTTTGCTGTCCATGGTTTTCATAATATCCGCAAGTTTTTGGTCTTTCTCTTTGGCTATTTCTTTAAACTTCAAAGCATCCGTACGCTTCAGCAGCGGAGCAGTTTTATCAACAAGCTTCCTTTCAACTTCTATTGCCTTCTCAATGTCTTTTTTTACAACATCCAGCGGTTTTTCATCTTTTGGACCGGGCATATCAGGCTTTTTGATTGTAGGCAGTGCCATTTTCATAAACTCCCAGATATTCTTCGGTTTTTCTTCCTTGGGACCCGGCGGAGCAGACGGAATAAAAGGCTCAATAATATCAATATCTGTAATAAACTTTACTTCATGTTTATCCTTGACGGAAATATATCCAAAGAACCAAAGCACCAGAAGATGGAATCCCAGACTTATCAAAAAAGAATATTTTGCTCTGTTTTCTAGAACCATTTACCTTTTTTGCTCCGTTGCCAAAGCGTATCTGGCACCAACTTTCTTCGCCATAGACATAGCTTCTTCGGCGGCGCCCCAGGGAGCATCTTTATCCGCCCTTATTACAATATATTTATCATTGTTCTTTTTTATCGTTACCAGAAGCTGTTCGGCAACCCCTTCCTTTCCCACGATGTCCTGATTGATTGCCCATTCGCCTTTGCTGCTTATTGAAATCGTAATATTTTCCTTTTCCTCTGCTTCTTTTGTAGAGGCCTTTGGCAAGCTCAGCTCCATATTCGGATGTACCATCATAGGCGCGGTAACCATAAATATGATAACCAGAACCAGACACACATCAACAAGAGGAGTTACATTAATACCGTTTATTTCTTCTTCGCTGCCGCTTTGCATTCCCATATAATTACTCCTGAAGTTTTTTCAGAACTGATAGCTTTCCCGCTCCTGATTGTTTTGCCAAATCCATGACATCCACGACACTTTCGACCCTGTTCATTTTGTCTGCAACAATTGTCACAAGTTTATCTCTGCTTTTTGCAATACGAACCCTTAGTTCCAGCCCGAGATTATCCCTGGAAATTACCCGTCCATTTACCAATATTTTATTATCTTTTGTCAGAATAATCTTTACATTCTCTTCCGTGGATTGTTTTCCCGTCGCAGCACCCGCCGCAGATTGGGTTAAGTTAATCCCTCCCTGCATTACAAAATTCGCAGTAACCATAAATATAATGACCAATACCAGACATACATCCACGAGTGGTGTTACATTAATATCGGCTATCGGTAAATCATCGTCATCCGTTTTTATTGCCATTATTTTTCTTTCCCCTTACGATCGCAAATTTTATTTGATTTTTCGCAGTCTCAGCTTCATCTAAAAGCACCGCTCCCTTTTGAATCAGCTCGGTAATACCAATCTTACCTGTTTTATAAATCTCAGCAGCTATTACAGCTCTTACATAGGTGGCATAATTTTTAGTTTGACGCGAACCAAAATTCAGAAATTTACCGATAAAACTGCGCGGGACTTCCACTTTACCTACAATTTCCTTTTGCTCTATAGAATTCTTAATTCTTTTTACAACAATTTTTGTCTCTTTTTCGCCTACCTCATGAACAATAGAGGCGAAAGTCGCACCTTCAAATCGGGCATTTACATCATATACCCTTGTATTTTTAGACAATCTAAGGGCTACTTCCTTTAATACCATATCTTTGGCGTCTTTTTCCATATTAGCCGGAAGCTCCAGACGTATAAAAACCAGAGCCAGGGATTTGGTAAATCTTTCAACACGGTTAATTGATTCCGACAAACGTTCTTCAAAATACCTGCTGTTGTAGAGCTTTGTCAAGTCGTCCAGCATCGTAAGGCACATAACCTCATCCAACTTCTCCATTTGCTTGGCCGATATATATGAATAGGTTATACTTCCGACAAAAAGACCTCCACCTATAAAAAGAAAGACCAGAAATGATATTACGAGACCGTTATTAGCATTATTTCTTATATTTTCAGTTATGACTTCCAAATCAGCAAACTTTATAATCCCTGATACATGCGAATTGATTTTAGAACAAACTTCTTCACTCTTGCTGCAAATTTGTTCATTTGTCAGGCCTTCTGTTTCCTTAAAATAATTATTTACAACAAAACCGATAAGATAAAATTTATTTTTTATCATTTCTTCATTTTCAAAAAGCTCGCCCTGTAATGCATTATCTCTGATCTTCCTTATAGAAGCGGTCATATTTTCCAAAGATTTATTTTCTTTGCTTTTCTTATACAAATCAATGTGCCCGCGCAAACTTGAAAGCTCATTTAAAATATTCTGTTTGGCAGTAAGTACCGGAATAAGGGACTGCATAGCACTCACCTGCTTAAGCATAACCAGGGAAGCAACATAAACTCCTGCAGATAAGATAATTGACAGAACAATCAGAAGGAGAAGCCCAAGCTTTAACTTCTTATGATTTTGTTCAAATTTCAATTTCCACATACATTCCTCCGTCAGAAAACTACTTTTCTGATCAATAAGTTTTTTTAACTTGCCAATTTAATCGCAGATAATCAGCCGTCCAAAAGTCCATAAGGTCTATAACGTCTTACACTATAGTGGTATTATAAATATTTGGCGAAGGACTTCTTTTCGCCTACACAAAATTGTCAGTTGTCATTAGTCAATCGTAAATGTCTTTTTACTCGCTATTTCACTTTCTTCACTTCTTCCTTCTGCCATTCACGGGTCAGGGCTACTGCGCCTGTTCGCACCATCTCTTTAATACCAAAAGGTAAAAGAAGTTCGAGTAACGCATTTATCTTATCATCGGTGCCGGTTACTTCCACGGTAAAAGTCTTTGGACTAATATCCACAATCTTTCCGCGAAAAATATTTACAACCTGCATTACTTCCCCTCTATTTCCGGAATTAACGGCAACTTTAATCAAGGCAAGTTCGCGGTTAATAAATTGTTTTTCAGTCATATCAATTACTTTAATAGTATCTATGAGTTTATTTAGCTGTTTGCTTACCTGTTCTAAAATCATATCATCGCCGCCCACTACTATCGTCATTCTGGAAACACAGGCATCTTCTGTCTCTCCAACAGTCAAGCTCTCTATATTAAAGCCCCTGCCGGAGAAAAGCCCCGCTACACGGGCTAAGACCCCCGGTTTATTCTCAACTAAAACCGATATTGTATGTTTCATTTTTTCTCCTTATTTCGTTTTATTATATTACCGTCCGATCAATTCTTGCGGCAGAAATTAACACTACTTTTCTTACAGTGATTCCACTGATTACAAGGCTACAGGATTCTCCGCCCTTGGCGAGATCTCACCACAGGTGGACACTGATACAAACTTAAAAATGTTGCGAGTTAGAGCCTTTTCCGGACTCTGTCCTCCAGTCTCAGTTCCTCTGTCTTAGAGCTTTTGCCGCGCCTCTGCGCATCTGACCTTCCGTGCATCTATCTTGCTATGCCAATTCAACATCCTTATAATCTATCGCTTCTGTAATAGCCGCGCCCGCGGGAACCATCGGAAGCACATTTTCTTCCTTAGCGACTTTAAAATCTATCAAAGTCGGACGGTCATTAATCTTAAGCGCTTTTTCAAGAGCTTCTTTAACCTCTTCCTCTTTTGTTATTCTCATGCCGGCTGCGCCATATGCTTCTGCAAGTTTTACAAAATCCGGCTGGATTGTAAGATCCACGCCGGAATAACGCTTTTTCCAGAAGAGCTGCTGCCACTGGCGAACCATGCCAAGACAGCCGTTATTAAGTATTATTATCTTGATCGGAAGTTTATGTTCAACGGCAATTATAAGTTCCTGAATATTCATCTGTATTGACCCGTCTCCGGAAATATCAAATACCAGCTTGTCTGGATTTCCAAATTGAGCGCCAATCGCGGCAGGAAGCCCAAAGCCCATAGTTCCAAGCCCTCCTGAAGTTACAAAAGTTCTCGGAATATCAAACTTAAAGAACTGGGCAGTCCACATCTGATGCTGGCCGACTTCAGTGACAACGATTGCCTTACCTTTAGTAAGGTCATAAATATGTTCAATAACAGACTGGGGCTTAAGCGCACCTTTTTTCGAGTAAAGAAGCGGAAAATTCTTTTTCCATTCATGAATCTTCGCCCACCATTCCGGATGTTTTCCCACCGTTACTTGTTTTGTCAGTTCAGGAAGAACACTTTTTGCATCTCCCACTATCGGAATATCCGCCCTGACACTTTTGCTGATAGATGTCGGGTCAATATCAATATGAATAATTTTTGCTTTCTTTGCAAAAAAAGCAAGATTCCCGGTAACCCGGTCATCAAATCTGGCGCCAATCGCGATTATCAGATCCGACTCATGCATTGCCAGATTGGAAGTCCTGGTCCCGTGCATACCAAGCATACCGATAAATTGATTATGCGTCCCGGGAAAACAACCCAGGCTCAAAAGAGTGAGCCCGACCGGAGCGCCCGTTTTTTCCGCAAAAGCTTTAAGCTCCTTGCTGGCACCCGCCGCAAGAATTCCGGCACCCGCATAGATGACAGGTTTTTTGGCCTTGTTGATTTCTTCCGCCGCTTTTTTGATCTGATTAATATTTCCTTTGTACGTCGGATTGTAATTTTTCATTTCTATTTTTTCAGGCCATATAAACTCCGCTTCTGCTTTGGCGACATCCGAAGGAAGGTCAATAAGGACAGGCCCTTTCCTTCCGGTAGTAGCGATATAAAAGGCTTCTCTGACAATTTTTGCCAGATCATTTATATCTTTTACCAGATAGTTATGTTTCGTTACAGGCCTGGTAATCCCGACAACATCTGCTTCCTGGAAAGCATCATTACCAATCATTTTTGTCGGTACCTGAGCCGTGATAGCGATCATCGGAATAGAATCCATATAGGCAGTTGCCAATCCGGTCACCAGATTAGTCGCGCCCGGTCCCGAGGTGGCAATACAAACTCCCGTCCTTCCGGTTGATCTTGCATACCCATCAGCCATATGAGCCGCGCCCTGTTCATGCCTGGTAAGAACAAGCTTTATCTTCTTACTGTCATAAAGCGCGTCAAAGATAGGAATTGCCTGACCTCCGGGTATCCCCCAGATTATATCCACGCCTTCCCGTTCAAGGCATTCTATTAATATTTCAGCACCTTTCTTTTTCATTTTAACCTCATTATTATAGATTTTGAAACCGCTACCGATCCTTTTATTCAGGACTCCTATATTTAAACCTAGCCCCCAGCACCTAGTACCCAGAGACCAATTTTTTTACTCAATATTCTTTTTAAATATCGCACCCATGTTTGACGGCGTAACCATGGCGGCATACCTTGAAAGATAACCTGTTGTTACTTTTGGTTTCAGTTTTACCCATTTTGCAAACCTGTCAGAGATATCTTTGTCTGATAATTTAACATTTAATTTTCTTTCGGTTATATCAATTTCTATAATATCACCGTCTTTTAAAATAGCTATGGCCCCGCCATCCGCGGCTTCCGGACAAATGTGCCCGATAGACGCGCCTTTTGTCCCTCCGGAAAACCTTCCGTCGGTTATAAGCGCTACATCTTTTATTTTCATTCCTGCTACAGCCGCAGTAAGAGAAAGCATCTCCTGCATTCCCGGACCGCCCTTAGGTCCTTCATATCTGACAACAATAATATCCCCTGCTTTAATCTTCCCTCCAAGTATCGCCTTTATCGTTTCCTGCTCGGAATCAAATACTTTCGCGGGACCGGAATGCTTCATCATCTCGGGAGAAACAGCCGACTGCTTAACAACCGCGCCACCCATGGCAATATTCCCGTACAAAATAGCAAGCCCGCCTTCTTTCCTGTAGGCATTATCCCAATCACGGATAACTTCAGGACTCTTAACTGAAGCTTCTTTTACAATATCTCCGATCTTTTTACCGGTAACTGTTTTACATTCAAGATGCAGGCGGTCATTTTCCGCAAGTACCTTTAACAACGCGGGAATTCCTCCCGCAAAATACAAGTCTTCAAGGAAATGAGGGCCGCCCGGAGAAAGCGAACAAATATATCTTGTCAATTTACTTATCTCATCAAATTTCTTAATATCCAGACTAATTCCCGCCTCATTGGCGACTGCAAGAAGATGTAAAGTAGTATTGGACGAGCCGCCAAACGCCATATCCACAGTTATTGCGTTTTCAAAAGCCTTTAACGTCAGAATATCTCTCGGTTTGATATTTTTTTTAACTATTTTAAGTATTTCCATTCCCGCATATTTTGCAAGGCGTAAACGTTCGGCGTAAACCGCAGGAATAGTTCCGTTCCCCGGAAGTCCCATACCAAGCGCTTCCGTTATACAATTCATTGAGTTGGCGGTGAACATACCCGCACAGGAACCGCATCCGGGACAAGCCACATCTTCAAGCGCATTTAATTCTTTAACAGTCATATCCCCGGCTTTTACCTTCCCCACGCCTTCAAACATTCCCTTAACAAGGTCCGTCTTAACATCATTATATCTTCCCGCAAGCATAGGCCCGCCGCTGATAAAAATCGAAGGAACATTAAGCCTTGCAGAAGCCATTAACATACCGGGAATTATTTTATCACAATTGGGAACAAAGACTATACCATCAAAAGGATGCCCCATACATTCGCATTCAATGGAATCGGCAATGACCTCCCGGCTGGGCAAAGAATATTTCATGCCGTCATGGTTCATGGCAATACCATCGCAGATGCCGATAACCCCGAACTCCATAGGAGTGCCGCCCGCCATTAATACACCTTTTTTTACGGACTCAACTATCTTATTAAGATGGACATGTCCGGGTATGATCTCGTTTGCCGAGTTGACAATACCAATCATCGGACGGTTAATTTCTTCATTTGTATAGCCGCAAGCCTTAAAAAGCGACCGGTGGGGCGCCTTCTCAAGACCTTTCTTCATTGCATCGCTACGCATCAAATCCTCCTTGGTAAAGCAATTCCGTTAAAACGTTGCACGTTATCACGTTACTAACGTTTCACATTGACGTGGTATTATCCACAAAAAAGTTTCAGTTTTCCCGCTCTTGCTGTGCCTCTGCGCATCTGAACATCTAAGCCTCATTTCTCCCAGAACCTAGTACCTCGACCCCAGTCCCTGTTCTTAAATTAGTTACTCAAACTTAATTATATCAAAAAAAGCTGTAAATATCTAATAATTTTCAAGGTTTTGCATTGTTTTGTGGTATGAGTATGCAGGCAGTTTGTGGGCGTTAGCCCACTACAACTACTACTAAAAAGCTTATAACAGATAAGGAAAATGAACGAGCTAGTATGCCCGCTTTAAGGTTGGACCTATTTTCCTTTTTTGTAATCATGAAAGAATAATACCATATATTGGGAATGTCTGTCAAGATTTTTGCTATTAAAGTTACGTTTCTTCAATCTTGACTATCGTGCAATATGCTGCACATTTGTCATTTTATTTATTTTAACTACTACCAACCCAGGGTTTTTAACAACTCCGTTGTAATTACCATATAGCCGGCAAGGTTCGGATGAATAGGTTCAAAGCAGAAATTACGCGAACGGTATTTTAAGTGTTTTTGGAAAGCCTCATGAGTTTTAACATGGCGGGTATTAAATATTTTTACCATCTCATGCACACTCCCGATATAATTTTCCAGCAAATTAAGAACGGCTCTTTCTCTTGAATTTTCTGTTTTATTGGTGCTCATATAAAAAGGGTCTATCAGTATTATCTTTGCTTTTGTCTTTTTTTTTGTTTCAGAAAGGATAGTGAACATATTTTCCCTGAACTGTTCAGGCGAAACAGCCTCACAAGTCTTATCAAGATACCTGTGAATGTCGTTAATTCCTATTTTTATAGAAACCCAATCCGGCTTCAGGCGTATCACATCATCATCCCATCTGTTTACCAGGTCTTTCGAAGTATTACCGCTTATCCCGGTATTAAAAAACTCTATTTTTCTTTCAGGATATTTCGCAGTTATCGCATCTACAGTCATTTTTACATAGCCGCTCCCGAAAGGTCGGTTTTGAGTCTCCCTCCCGCAATCCGTTATTGAATCCCCTATGAAAACATACCTCTGTCCGTTCTTAAGCAAAAATTTTGACATAGCACTCTCCCTTTTAAAAAGATTTCACTGAGACATGTGACAGTTAAAACGTTACACGTTATCAAGTTACTCACGTTCTACATTAATGTGATATATTAAATCAAACAACTCCTTAATGTAAACCTAGTCCCCAGAACCCAACACCTAGGACCTGTCAGCCTACTGTTATTGAATAACAGTAGGCTGTAAACGATAGACTTATTTTCTGTTATTATATCCCATTCAAATTAATTATTCCAATATGTTTTAACGTAGTTTTTACAATTGTTTTATGAATTCAATTGAAAACCTGTCTGAATTGTTATATTATAAACACTATGAGTAAATTTGCTTTCTGTTTGATAATGTATTGCATGTTGTTTATCTTGCCCGGATACTCTGAAGTTACTTTCACAGAATCTACTGTAAAACTTACTATTGTTAATTATGAATCTTACCTATATCCTTCCACCCCCTATGAGACATGTTATCCGTATGACAAGCTTGATTTTAAGGCAGTAAAGTTTAAAGAAAAGACCGGAATAATTTTTAAAACTTTAATTTTAGAAAACGAATATTTAAAAATAACTATTCTTCCTGAGATGGGAGGCCGGATATACGAATCAATTTACAAACCTGCAAATAGTAATATGTTCTATACCACGAATGAAGTAATACCCGTCAGAATATACGGCGGTGGAACCGGGTATTTGCTGGTAATCGGCGGGATAAAATACGCCTTTCCAAGTTTTGACCACACTCCGAATAATAATACGGTATGGAAATACAAAGTAACTAAGAATGAAGACAAGAGTATAAGTGTTTTAACTTACGATACTGATATGGAAACTGATTTAAAAATATCTGAAACAGTTACACTTCGTCCCGGCACGTCAAAGATCGAGATAAATACTTTACTTGAAAATCCCACTCCATATAAAAGAAAATACTGTTACTGGTTATGCGCCGCAATGGACAATAATGATAATATGGAGTTTATTTATCCGACAGACAGGATGATCACGCACACGGATGACTGGGGAGTACCCAAAAGAACGCTAGTAAGCTGGCCAATATATAGAGGGATTGATTACAGTAAATTTAAAAACTGGGACAATCAACAGGGTTTATTTCCTTTTAAAAATAAAAACAATTTTGTAGGTTCCTACGATCACGGAAAAGAACAGGGTATAGTCAGGATTTACCCTCCTGAAATTGTTAACGGGACAAAAGTATGGTGTAACCCGCGGGATCCAAAAAATACAAGCCAAACTTTTGAAATATTTGGCGGATTGCCTGAAACTCAGGATGATTATACCTACATGGAGCCAAAATCAAATGTTCAATGGAAAGAGTATTGGTATCCGATAAAAGATACTGCGGGATTTATTTACGCGAACAGTTCCTGCGCAATAAATTTAAAGAAAACGAATGAAAAGGAATTTTCATTTTTTATCGCCTCAAACATAATATTAAACGACGTTAAATTACGTTTTTCCGGAGATAAAAAAGATTTGCTTGAAAAAACTATAAATATTTCGCCGTCAGAATCAACAAAATTACAGGTAATATCCGGGGATAATTTTAGTAATGATTCTGAGATTAATATTACCGGAACTTCTTCCGATAATAAAGAAGTGGCTCTTCAGGCTTTACAGTGGGTATATTATAGAGGTATTATAGTGGTCAAAAAGGAGACAGACTACTATGCAAGACAAAAAGCTATATGAAT